>JANMIM010000836.1:0-6960 GCA_031375795.1 Bacteroidota bacterium | reverse complement strand
GCCTCACGGATCTCCTCACGAGTCGAGCCTGAGCCGCCGTGAAAGACAAAGTTCACAGGGTTGGGCCCAGTGTTGAACTTGCGCTGGATGTAGTCTTGTGAATTCTTGAGGATCTTGGGGGTAAGCACGACATTGCCCGATTTGTACACGCCATGCACGTTGCCAAAGGCTGCCGCCACCGTGAAGTTGGGGCTGATGCTGCTGAGTTGCTCGTAGGCATAGGCGACCTCCTCTGGTTGCGTGTAGAGCTTGGCGTTGTCGATGTCGGTGTTGTCCACGCCATCTTCCTCGCCGCCGGTCACGCCGAGCTCGATCTCCAGGATCATGTCGAGCTTGTGCATGCGCTCGAGGTAGCGCTTGCAGGTCTCGATGTTCTCGTGCACAGGCTCCTCGCTCAGGTCCAGCATGTGACTCGTGTAGAGCGGGCGACCCGTGGACTTGTAGTGGCGTTCGCCGGCGTCGAGCAAGCCGTCGACCCAAGGCAGCAGCTTGCGCGCGCTGTGGTCGGTGTGCAGGATCACGTCGATGCCATAGAGCCCAGCCACACGATGGATGTGCTCTGCGCCGCTGATGCCGCCTGCAATGGCTGCTCGCTCACCTGCATTGTTCAAGCCCTTGCCTGCATAAAACAGTGCACCGCCATTGGAAAACTGGATGATGATCGGGGAATTGACGTCGCGGCCAGCCTCCAAGGCTGCGTTGACGGAGTCGGTGCTCACGACATTGACCGCGGGGAGGGCGAAGCCGCGTGTTTTGGCGTCTTGGAAAAGTTGATGCGCCTCGTGGCTATTGAGTACTCCTGCCATTTTATTTGGGGATTGATTTCCTTTATATGCGTTGTTCAAAAAAATCCAGCCGCAAGATAATGAAGAAATGAGAATCCCAAATTGCCGAAACGCACGGACCTAGGTGAATCGGTGATTCTTGTACAAAGAAAGCAAATACAAGGTCAAGGGCAGACAGCGCTTGCACCAAAGGATTCCCGAAAAAGGAGGCGATTGCCTATTGCCCTTGCGCCAGCGAATAAGCTTTCTTCCCGTCGTAGGCCATGAGCCACTCGATGGAGCAGAGCTTGAAGTGGCTGGCGATCTTGCCGGCGAGGCGCAAGATCTCCTGCTGGGTCGTACCCTCGGCCGCTTCCCACTCCAGGCGCAAGCGAAATTGGTTGATGCACTCGGTGTAGATCGAGCCGACGGGCCACACCTGTGTGCCCCGGTTGCTCATCGTCACGAGCGCCATGCCCGGCTCCAACTGGGCCTGGAAGAGTTCGGCGATTTGGGTGGGCTGAAGATTGCTCTCGAGGAAAAAATCTGCCCCGACGATCACCGTTTGGGCTGGGCTACGCTCTAGCATCAGCTTGTTGAGCACCGGTCGCTGGCGTGGGGCCACATCGGGCTGGGTCGGGTGCTCGGCCGTCGCGAGCCTGGCGATGATGGCATCTGCAAATTCCTCTGTATTGCGGCTGATGCTGCCTGGTGCGCCAAAGTCGCGGGTGTGGATGCCATCGGCCAAGGTCTTGAAGAGTGCTTGCTCCAGATTGTCGGCATAGGGCTTGAGGTTGAGGTGGCGCAGCATCATGAGGCCACTCATGTACAAGGCTGTGGGATTCGCCAATTTCTTGCCCATGATGTCGGGTGCCGTGCCGTGTACCGCCTCGAAGATCGAGATGTTGTCGCCGACATTGGCGCTGGGGGCGAAGCCCAAGCCGCCGACAAGGCCGGCGCAGAGGTCTGAGATGATGTCGCCCTGGAGGTTGGGGAGCACGACCACGTCAAACTCATGAGGGCGCACGACGAGTTTCATGGCGAGGTCGTCGACAATCACATCGTTGACGACGATGTCTGGATAGTCTTTGGCGACCTCGTAGAAGGTTTCCAAAAACAGGCCGTCGGTCATCTTCATGATGTTGGCTTTGTGGCCGCACGTGACTTTTTTGCGGTCGTTGTGGCGGGCCATCTCAAAGGCGTAGCGGTGTACTTGCAAGGAGCCGGGGCGGGTGATGAAGCGACGGCAGAGGGCCACGTCGGGGGTGAGCATGTGCTCGATGCCGCCATAGGTGTCCTCGATGTTTTCGCGCACGATGATCATGTCGATCGGGATGCCTGCCTGGCTGTACACGGTGTTCACGCCATCGAGTGAGCGAAAGACCCGCTTGTTGGCGTATGTGTTCCAGACCTTGCGGGCGGTGACGTTGATGCTTTTGACGCCGGAGCCTTTGGGAGTTTCCATTGGCCCCTTGAACAAAATCCCCAACTCCTCGACGGTCTCTCGCGCATCGGCTGTCATGCCCGTGGAATGCCCTTGGTCAAAAATGGACTTGCCCATCTCGACAAACTGGTATGCGAGCGGCACGCCTGCAGCATCAAAAATGCGCAAGACGGCGTCCATGATCTCTGGGCCGATACCATCACCCTTTGCTACTGCAATCTTCCTTTTCATATTCTTGACTAGCAATTAATGCACGCAAAAATAGCTCGATCACATCAATAAACAATAGTATTGCTATTCTTTATTGATGTGTCAATTCGCCAGATTCAAAACAAAACTGTTTTGGGGCTCCATGTCGATGCAGAGAAACCAAATCAGGATCTAGTGTCGTGTCCTTGGCGACTGCCAAGGCTGGCAATCAAGTTGCCTCAAATGCTGAGGCTCAGCGCAAGCACTCTAGCTTGCTTACCTTGAGATAGCGCATCGTGCCTGCGGGGCAGGGGCTGCTCGGGTCTGGATTGATCGTCGTTTCGACATAGACGCCCGTGACGCGGATGCGGGTACAAGTGTTTTCTTTCTCGCCTCCGCAGGAGGACTCAAGCTCGCCATGCTCGAAGCAGACATTGATCTCGTCGCCATTGGCAGTGGTGATGTAGGCGGCATCGTTGCAATAGCAGGAGATCGGCTGCATGACGCCACGCAAGCTTCTGTAAGTGCCCTCGACCGTGACCGTCTTTTTCTTGGACTTGGATTTGCCGCCGCCGCCATACACGGCGGGACTGGTCATGGCGAAGCTGAGCAGGATGGACAAGAGAAGATTCATAATTCGATCAATAATAATGTGACGACAAATTAATCAATGTCTGCAAATGCGGGGCCAGAAATTGTGGTGGAAGGCCGAATTGTGAGTGAAATCTGAAATCGAAACCGAGATGGGCAGTCGGCTGCCCGCGAGAGGGATGGGCGGGAGCTCTCCCGATTGGCATCGCCATCGGGACAAGCAGCCGACCAGACAGCCCGACCCCGGTGGCGTGTGACCACGCGCAGGGGACTCGCCCAAATCCAGACCGAGAAAATAATTGCGTAATTTTCTGCAAGGCCAGGCAACCCCGCCGAGCCCTGTTGCATTGAGTCCATTGTAGCCCGATGAAAACGTGAATAGATTTTGAAAGACCAAGAGCTCATACGACACTGCCGACAGGGCGACCGCAATGCACAGCGTGCATTGTATGATCGCTTCCAGGCACCCATGTTTCGCTTGTGCTACCGCTACGTGCGGGAGCAGCAGGAGGCCGAGGACATCCTTTGCAAGGGATTTCACAAGGTGTTCCAGCACATCGCGCAGTTTGAGGACCGCGGGGAGGCCAGTCTGCAGAAATGGATCACCCGCATCATGGTCAATGAGGCGCTGATGTACTTGCGCAAGCACAAAATGGAGTTGGTGTCTGAGGATGCTGCGAATGCAATCCCGGCCGGGACCCGCGCCGATAGCGCTATCGAGGCGGAGTATTTGTACAATCTCATTCGGGCGCTGCCGCTGGGCTACCGCACGGTCTTCAATCTTTTTGCCATCGAGGGCTACAGCCACATCGAGATCGCCGAGCAGCTCGGCATCGCCGAGGGCACGAGTAAATCACAACTGAGCAAGGCCAGGGCCATGCTGCAGGACATGTTGAACATCCAAGAGAAATACAATGCAACAGAACATAGATCAACTATTTAAGGACGGGGTAGACGGGCTGGCAGAGACGCCGGTGCCTGTGACCCGCGACCCGCAAGCGAGCTGGGACCGCATCGAGGACCTGCTGGGGCAGGAACCCAAGAAGCGCAGGGTAGCCTGGATCTGGGTGAGCGCTGCGGCTACCGTGGCCCTGCTCATGGTCCTGGGCTGGGGCCTGACGAGCAATGGTGATGGCAAGCTACCTGAGGGCAATGAAATCACGATGGCGATCACCGACTCCATGCAGGTGGCCATGCTTGAAAACATCAATACCCCGCCGCCCCCGCCGACCGAAGAATTGCCCTCGGAATATCGGGATCAATCCAAAAGCGAGGTCGGATTCAGGTCTGTCGTGACAGAACTCGACCGCGAAGCCCTGCGTGGAGGCAACTACAAAAACGTCTCTGACTTCAAGAACAAGAGCAGCGGTGAGTCATTGCAGCAGGGCGACCTCGTGGCGGGATCCACAATCACCCTCAACTCCACGGTTACAAATGGATCCCTGTCGGTGACCAACGGTGCCACCTATACCTGGGACTTTGAAAATGGCATGCCCCAAGGCCAATCTGGGACCCATACCGTGACGGTCATGGACGCCTATGGCTCGATCGGCGGGAAGAAGGGAAAGTTGAAAGCTAAAGAACAACCGATGCTCGGCTTCTTCATCTCAGGAAACGATGAGCAAGGTGGGTATCTCGATGAGGATCCCCAAGGCTCCGAAGGCTATGCCGAGACCGTGGAGAATGCCTATTTCAACTCCTCGATGGAGCCGCTGAGCACATTCAGCATCGACGTGGACCGCGCGAGCTATACCAACCACCGCCGATTCATCGACGGCAACTCCCTGCCGCCCAAGTACTCGGTGCGCGTGGAGGAGTTCATCAACTACTTCCCCTACGAGTACCAGCCCCCTCGCAACGATACACCGTTCTCCATCCTGCCCGAGGTGACGACCTGCCCCTGGAATCCGCGTCACAAGCTGGTGCGCATCGCGCTCAAGGGCCGCGAGGTCTCGATGGACAAGGTGCCGGCCTCCAACATCGTGTTTTTGCTGGATGTCTCTGGCTCGATGTCTGATCCTGACAAGCTGCCCCTGCTGAAGCAGGCGCTGACGATGCTCACGGAGAAATTGCGGGAGCAGGACAAGGTCTCGATCGTGGTCTATGCCGGGGCAGCGGGCCTGGTGCTGCCCGCCACGAGCGGCAACAACAAGGAGCGCATCACGGCGGCACTGGACCGCTTGGAGGCGGGCGGCTCGACGGCGGGCGGCGAGGGCATCGAGCTCGCTTATGCCACAGCCCGGCGCAACTTCATCGAGGGTGGCAACAACCGCGTGATCCTGGCCACCGACGGCGACTTCAACGTGGGCGTCTCAGACGACAGCGGTCTGGAGAAGCTGATCGTGAAAAAGCGTGAGGAAGGCGTGTTTCTCTCGGTGCTGGGCTTTGGGGAGGGCAATCTGCAGGATGCCAAGATGGAGCTGCTGGCCGACAAGGGCAATGGCAACTACAACTACATCGATGGCGAAGGCGAGGCCAAAAAGGTGCTGGTGAGCGAATTTGGTGGCACGCTCTACACGATCGCCAAGGACGTGAAGATCCAAGTCGAATTCAATCCCGCACAGGTCGAATCCTACCGCCTCGTGGGCTACGAGAACCGCACGCTCAAAAACGAGGACTTCGCCAACGACAAGATCGACGCCGGCGAACTCGGAGCCGGGCATACGGTCACCGCGCTCTACGAGGTCGTGCCGACGGGCCTTGCAGGCGGCACCGGTACCGAGAGCCTCAAATACCAGCAACGCATCCTCGCAAATCCTTCCTTCACCAATGAAATCCTCACGGTGAAGCTGCGCTACAAGGAGCCTCAAGGCACGGTGAGCAAGCTGCTGGAAAAAACGCTGCTCGATGATGGCCGCAACATCGCCGAGACGAGCATCGATTTCCGCTGGGCCGTGGCGGTGGCTGAGTATGCGATGATCTTGCGGGAGAGCGAATACAAAGGCTTTGCGAGCTATGACCAGGTGCTGGCACTGGCGCGCAGCGCCGTCGGCTCAGACAAGGAGGGCTACCGCCGCGCCTTCATCGAGCTGGTGACCAAGGCCGCCTCGATCACGCAGACGGCGCGGGGCAACTGAGGCCTCGCTGAAAAATGAACCCAAGAATCTGCCTCGGCTTGCCGGGGCAGATTTGTTGTGCGACCTATCGGAATCAAGTTCTGTTTGGGGGTAGCCCAGCCACAATCCGTCCCGCATTCTCCCGCCACCAAGCCACAATCGCCACATCCGCCTGTGCCCAAGCCAGCTCGGCCAGCTCATCGACCGCGCACCAGCGTGCCTGCGCGTGCTCACGCAGGTGTAAGTGCCCGCCCTCGCAGGTCGCGACAAAGGGGATGAGCTCCAGCAATTCTCCTGGCTTGTAGGGATGCAATGCACTGGGTCCGCGCTCCACGAGGCGGATCTGCAGGTTCAGCTCCTCCTCGATTTCGCGCACGATGCAGGCCTCGGGTGATTCGCCCGGCTCGATCTTGCCGCCGGGAAATTCCCACTCGCCCGGCAATGACATGCGGGGGCCGCGCTGTGTGCAGAGCACGCGCGCACCGTCACAGATGATGGCACAAGTCACTTGCAGGGGCATGATCGCGCAAGATAGGCAGGAATCGATGCATCGCCAGCCATCCCAGCATACCAAAAGCGATGGCCGATGTCACCCCCGAGCCGGCAAGCATCCATTTTCTCCCAGCGCACGTTCCCAAGGACCCATGACGATGGCGGGAAAACGTGTGTACTAAAAAAGTGGCCCTCACTACAAGGGCCACATGATCTTATTTGGTTGGATTATATTTTCAATGGAACATTATGCTATTCGCCGGCATCTGCCTCCCCGTGTACATGGTTGCATCCCGGGAATGGACACGACAAATTGCCGCCTCTGGGTGGACGGGGGTGATGGGCTGCATTGTCGATCGTGCCGAGACCCTTGTGCCAAAACATGCACTCCCATTGGTAGGCATCGGCGGGGTCGCTGCAAACC
>JANMIM010000817.1:0-1481 GCA_031375795.1 Bacteroidota bacterium | reverse complement strand
CGTGTCCTTGGCCTTGATGAGCAATTTGTTGAAGGTGCGCTCTTGGCTCAAAACAGGATTCTTGCGCAGACGCAGCGCTGCATCGGCCAAGGCCAACCGTTTCTTGATCGCTTCTGACAATGGACTCATGCCTACTGTTTCGTTCTCTGGGAGCGTGTCGGTGCCCCCCTTCATTCCTCCCAAAACTACACAAAAATTCATGCCAAGTGACAGTTGACGCTTTCATTATGACCGTCAATGCAAAATCTTGGAACTTTGCCGATAGGCGACTTGCATGCTTTGGGCCAAGGCTATAAATTTAATGTTCTTCTCGACCTCGGTCGCATTGACATCTATGCAGCGATACGCTATCCAAATCCTTGGGGCGATGATAGCCCTCCTTGCTTTTGGGAATGTGCAGGCTCACAACGGGCATGCAGATTCCTCCGCCATTCGTTTTATCCAAAACAAGGGGCAGTGGGAGGACAATGTGCTTTTTGCCGCAGACATTCCCTCGGGGCGCATCTTCCTGGAATCCGACCGCCTCACCTATGCCTTTTGCAATACCAGCGACCTGCACGAGCGCATGTTTCGGCAGATGCCCGGGCAGCCGGTCGACTCGATGCTCGATGGCCATGCCTTCAGTGTGCGCTTTGGCGGCGCCCAGGTGCCCGATTGGGTGGCAGGGGAATCGAGGGTGCCACAGTACCACAACTACTTTATCGGCAACGATCCCGCCAAATGGGCCTCTGACGTGCCGCTCTTCAAGCAAGTGCGGTACAAAAACATCTATCCGGGCATCGACTTCGTGATTTTTGCGGTGGAGGGCAGCATCGAGTATGATTTCATCGTGCAGCCGGGCGTGGATCCCTCGGTGATCCAATTGCACTACGACGGCTTGGACGGCTTGCGTGTGGAGGCGGGCGAATTGGTGATGAAGACCTCGCTCTTTGACATCAAGGAGCGGCATCCGGTGGCATTCCAAAACCAGTCAGAGCTCGCCTGCACGTTTGACCTGCACGACAACCGTGTGGGCTTTGCCTTCCCCAATGGCTACGATGCCGGGCAGACCCTCGTCATCGACCCGACGCTGGTCTTCTCCACCTATACCGGCTCATACGCCAACAACTTCGGGTACTCGGCCACCTACGACGACCAGGGCGACCTGTATGCGGGCGGCATCGCCTTCGACCAGGGCTACCCGGTGACCAACGGCGTCTTCCAGTACAATTTCATGGGTGCCATCGACGTGTCCATCACCAAGTTTGGCCCCACGGGCAACCACCTCTACTCGACCTACCTCGGGGGCGCGCTGCAAGAGGCGCCACACAGCATGGTCGTGGACCTCTTTGGGAACCTCGTGGTGTCTGGCATGACCCGCTCAGGCGATTTTCCCGTGCAGAGCTTTGCCTACGACCAGAGCATGGCCGGCCCATCCGACATCTACATTGCCAAGATCAATCCCTCGGGCAATTCCCTGCTCGCCTCGACCTTTGTCGGCG
>JANMIM010000800.1:0-8578 GCA_031375795.1 Bacteroidota bacterium | reverse complement strand
CCGTCGGTGAGCAGGATCACACGATTGGTGCGACCGGCCTTGTTGTTTTTGCCCACCTCCTTGTAACCTGCCTCCAGTCCTTTGTAGATATTGGTGCCGCCACCTGCCTCGATGCGCTCGATGAGCTGGATCAGGAGCTTCTTGTCGGTGCCGATCGGCTGGGCCGGCACGACCACCGTCTCAAAATCCTCAAAGGTCACGATGGACACGATGTCGACATCCCGCAAGGCGCGCACAAAGTCGATCATGGACAGCTTCAACTGGTCGATGCGGTCGTGGCCAGCCATCGAGCCGCTCTTGTCGATCACCAACGAGATGTTGAGGGGCATCGCCTGTGCCTTCTGGACTTCGGCGCCGGGTACCCAGGCCAGGCGCAAGACGGCCTCTTGGCTGCTGGCGTTCACATCGCTCGCCCATTGCGCCATCGTGTTCACGGCGTTGTCATTGGCGGGTGGGGTGAATTGTCTTTCCAGAAATTTGGAGAAGGCATCGGTGACGAGTTGCTCCGGCTTGGGAATGAATCGCTCGGGGTATTGGTACTTTTCCTGGGGCATGTAGCGCACGGTCTTGTTGCTGTAACCGATGCCGCGGTTGCGCCTCAGGTCCACGACGTCGAGGTCAAATTCGAAGGTGCCATGGATCATGTATTTCTTGCCCTTGGGAAGCAAAAAGGTGATTTGGCCATTTTGGTCGGTCTTGCCACGGTACCATTTGTGCTCGCCCAGCACCTCCAAATACACCCGTTCTCCCCTCCAGGGACCGTCGGGGCCACCTTTGAGGGTGATGTGCGTGATCACCGAACCCGAGGTTCCCTCCTGCCCCGGGGCGAGAAATTGCTCGATGGTATCGCGCACTACGGTTTCCTTGATCACCGTCGGCTCATAGGTGAAGTGCTTGGTGGCGCGGTAGCCAGTCTTGGCGGGCAGGTCGATGTAGTCGTAGCTGTTGATGCCGTCGATGTCGATCTCGTATTCATTGTCCAGCGGCGCCTTGAACGTCGCGATCCCCGCCGCATTCGTCGTGGTCGTGAAGGTCTTGCGCAGCTTGTAACAGGTGATCGCAACCGGAAAGTTGAGCAGGGGCTGCTCGGTGGCGCGCTTGATTTCCAGCTTGATGATGCCGTTTCCTGCATCTGGCAGGGCATCGACAGGGATCTTTTGGGCTTCGGTCTTGAGCCCGACCTTGCTCCGGTCCACGACAGGGCGCGTCTCCCGCTCATAACGGCTGAAATTGTAGGTAATCGACTTGTTCAGGTTCATGGTGCGGCCCGGCGGAACCTCAAATTGCCAGAAAAAATAATCCCGGATCTGCAGCACATTGATTTGCCAGAACCTGCCGGTGGTAAATTTCTGGACCAGCTTGCCTTCTGAATTGGTTTTGACGATCACGCGTTCGCGGGTTTGGGTCTCCACAAACTCGATGTCGATGCCCACCATGGGCTTGCCGAGGTGGTCTTGGATGCTGAAATTCATCGTCGCCGTGCCTTGGTTCTGGGCAAGGGCGGTGGATGCCAGCAGGAAAATGTAGGTCAGGGCCGCGCCGAGGCGTGCAAGGATGACATTTTTCATGAATCGAATTTCTTAGCGGTACAACTATGGGAATACAGTAGGCCTTTTTGGTTACAGATGGCTCGGAAATTTTGCGCTCGGCATCCCATAGCATAGGTCAATCAAAATGCAGGATGCTCCCGTACCCGACCGGGTAATAACCCAAGTCCATGTAGATCTTGTTGCTGGTCGGGAAATGGGCGTCGGTGTGCAGGCACAGGCGCTTGCGCCCTTGGGCGAGCGCCTGCGCGCTCAAGTCGGCCACGAGATTGGAGGCGTATCCACGTCCACGCGCCTGCGGTGGCGTGTACACGAGCACGACCGTGACACCGTCACGCGTAGCCCGCTCGAGGCCCGCCATGCTCCCCAATTCCCCATCTTCCCATATATACAATGTGCCGGCTGCGGTCTTGCCCGCCACGACGGCTTGGGCTGCCTCGGGCAGCAGAACCTTGTTCAGCGATTCCTTGAAAAATGCCACCATCCAAGCGACCAAGGTCTCGGTATCTTGTGGCTGGGCCACGCGCATCTGCCCTGGTGCGGGACGTGGTGGGACCAGTTGCTCCAATTGCAGGATATTTTGTTGGAACACCAAGTGCCACGGCTGGCCGTAGGCCGTGGCAAAGGCGGTGTTTTGGGGCTCGGGCCCGATCATGCCGACCAAGGCTTGATCCCTTCCACGCATGTGCTGGCTTGCTGCCTGCACGGCCGCTTCCCAATCCTCATCGGCAGCCACCATCATTGCTTCCGCGCGATTGGGCAATTGCATCAGGGTGCATTTGGGCTGCTGGCCTTGGAAGACTGCCACCAAATAGGCCGCCCAGGGGGCACCCGCCGCTTCCTTTTTCACCAATTGGTACAGGTAGCCCAGCAACATGTTGTTCACACTGGCTGCAGATTCCAGCCATTCTCCCAAGTCGTCCAGCATGACGTGCGGACTTTCGTAGACCTTGATGTGTATCCCTAGATTTGTCATGGCAGTAAATTTAAGACTTGCTGCCAGTACCACAAGGATTTGATGGCTTTGTAAGTGCCATCGATCGGCGATTGCGATGCGCGAAACCATTTATGGCGCCTCGGTTCATCGGCATCGCTTTGCAATCCAGTGCTGATAGTCCTAACTTCATGGCCTTGATCGCCACGCCTGATGTTGTGGGGTCGACATTGCGCTGATATTGCAAATCCAATCTATCAAGGCACATGCAGGAACCATTGCTCCCCAACCTCCACCGCGCCCAGCTTGCGATATGGATGATTTGGACTTCGCTGGGAATCAACGCCCTCAATTACGTCTTTGATTTTTCGGGAAAGCTGATGGTCAAGCTCACTGCAAATGGGTTTTCCGTTCCCGCTGGCCTTCAGGCAGCCAATACGTCGGCCTTGACGATCCTGGGCATGGCAGATTTTATGGTCACGATCCTCGCGGGCATCGCTTTCATGATGTGGTTTCGCAGGGGCTATTACAACCTGAGCCTGCGCACCGACACGCTCTCCTCGGCAGACAGTGCCGTCATCACAGCCTGGATCTTTCCGATCATTTCGCTATTCAGGCCCTACCAACTCATGCGCGAAATGTACAATGAAACCGCCCTGCTCATCGACAAGGCGATTCCCAATTTCCCTCATCGACCCTACGGTTGGCTGCTGGGCGGATGGTGGACGTTTTGGATCGGGTCTGGCATAGTCGCATCGTTGACCATGGTCATATTCATGCAAGAACTCAATCAAAGTGGTACGATGCTTCTGCAACTCACTGCGTTGATTCAATCGATCATGAACCTCGCAGCCGGGATTCTGGCGGTGAGGGTGATCACCGAATACGCGGGATTGGAGAGCCTCTTGGCCAATGTGCAGGCCCCCAGAGAGCCGCAATCGGGTTTTGACGAAGTTTAGAATTGTCTGAAACGGCAATTCACCCAGCCGTCGGCAACGATGCCAGACCAGGTGAAATGCGACCGCCGAGGCGGTTTTTTAGGATTTTTGCCTAGCAGCAGGCACCTGCTACCTCGACCACCTTGGCTTCATTGGGCACGCAGCAGACCACAGCCTCGGCGCCCTCGTAGCGCGGATCATTGAACTCGGCATCCTCGTGGAAATAGTAGACTTCCCACTGCACGCCATCGGGATCGTTGGCCCAAAACTTGTCTTGCTTGGCGTAGCAGCAATTGGTGCCCGCCTCCTCCTTGGCGACGAGATTGTGCTTGCGGGCTTGCCACAAGCGCAGGTTCAGGTCCTCCATGGTCTCCACCTGGAAACCGAGGTGACCGAAATTTTCCTGCACACGCGCCGGGTTCTGGACAAATGAAATGATCAAGGAGGGCTCGTCGAGCACAAATTTTGCATAGTCGGCCTTGACCTTGGTCGGCTCCGTGCCAAAAAACAGGCTGTAAAAGGCCACTGATTTTTGAATGTCGCTCACATACAAGCTCACGTGCATTCTTGGAAATGGATTTTTCATTGCATTAAATATTAATTAGAGGTGTTAACAACATGAAACGTCGGTGCGGGGGTGGCTGTCAAACAAGGCGTTGAGGATTTCCTGGAATTTGAGCCAGTTTTTGGTGTCGATGCAATAGCAGATGGCCGTGCCCTCGACATTGCCGGCGATGAGGCCCGCCTGCTTGAGTTCCTTGAGGTGTTGGGAGACCGTCGGCTGCGCTAGGGGCAATACATCGACGATGTCACCGCAAATGCAGCCGGGGGTCTGGATCAAGAACTCGATGATGGCGATGCGTGCCGGATGCGCCAAGGCCTTGAGGAGGGTGGCGATCTCATTTTGGCGATCTGTGAATTGCGCTGTCTTCGTGACTCCCATATCAATATTTATTTATTGCAATATTACGATAGATGTTTGAGAGTTGCAATGCTTGAATGAAAAAAATGTAGCCTTTTGCAGGGAGCCGCGGTGGCCGATCAGGTTTTTGCCGGGCGATGAGCCTGAATCCTTGGCAATGAGGCAGGTGCATGGATTTCTACCCTGTCTTCGTGGAGAAATTCATGGCAACAAGTCTAGGAATTTTGGAATCCATTGCATAACTTGGTTGGAAATTCAACCTTGTCTTATGAAAAGATCATTTGCTTTCCTCTTTGCCTTGGTATTGCTTTCTGGCTTTGCGCTAACATCCTGCAACAGAAATGAAGATCTACAGGACGACAATTCCTTTGATCTTGCTGCCTTGCGGTCAAACGTCTGGGCGGTCGATCATGTGGATGTAAATACCTTTGATGTCCAAGGCAATCTCACTGCCACTGAGAAATATCCGTTTGGCGAAGGAACCGAAGGGGGCATTTGCACCTTTACTTATGACAAGGACGACGTCTGGACACTGAATGACAACGGCGAGAAGTTCACGGCTCGCTACAGCATCGACGACCGCGTGATTTACACCGAGGGCGGCGGCACATGGGGTTTGCGCAAGCTCTCCGACAACAGCCTGGAATTGGTCCTTCGCAGTGACCAAACGCTCAATCCTTGCGATTACACCGTCTCTGGCGCGGTTTATTACCTGAACAAGGACAGAAGCTGATCCATTTTGGATCAAGAAAAGCGGGCCTAGGTCCGCTTTTTTTGTGTCATTTGGTTGCAGATTTCCATTTGCACAAAGCAAAACTCGCTGTCGGCATCGTGCCGACAGCGAGTTTCTGCCTTGTCACAAGCTCGATTCCTTAGCTAGCCTGATTCTGCGAAGCCTCCTTCGGTTCCCAGCTTCTGTGGCCGCAACCCTTGCCCCAGCGCTCACGCATCTGTGCCTTTTGCTCCTCGCTCATGCCTTCCCACTTGGCTTCCATCTTTGCGCGCCAGTGACCGCCGCGATGTTGGCCCCAGCCGCCACGGTGTCCACCTCCCCAGCCCCGGCCGCCAAAGAGGATCTTGCTCAGGGCAAGCAAGCCCAGCGACTGCAACCAAGTGATCGCCCCCAGCCCAAACAGCGCCGGCATCAGCCAATTCCAAAGCAACATCACGGCCAGCGAGGCCAAGCTCACAAAGGCTGCGCCCAAGACGGCAAATTTCAGCCCCTTCAAAATCCAAAAACCTTTCATTTTACCTTGCATGATCTTATTTTTTTAGATGTCCAAATAGTAGTTGGCCAATCGTTCGCGCAGGAACTGGACGGCGTAGAACTTGCGCATCCGCAAGCTGTTTTCCGTCTCCCCTGTCTGCTCGGCGATTTCCCTGAAACTCAAGCCATCCAATTCGTGCATTTCGAATATCTGGCGTTGGTTTTCGGGCAATTCATCGAGTGCTGCCTCGATGGCCTCCCACATGGATTCATTGTGCAGCAAAGCCTCAGGATCGGGTCCCAGGTCGGGCAAGATGTCCAGCAATGAGACCGAGGGCAGGCCCTCCTCATCGCTTTGCAGCTGCTGCCGGCTAGCTGCTGCGGGTTTCTTGCGCCGGTACAAGTCCGAGATCTTGTTGCGCGCCACGCGGTACAACCAAGACGTCACCCGCTCGATGCCTTCCAGACCTCGGTAGGCCTCGACAAACTGCGAAAACACGTCTTGGAAGATGTCGCTGGCATCGTCATCGTCTCGCACCTTGCGCTTGATGAAGTTCAGGAGCCTGCCGCCCTCCTTGCGGACGGTCTGCTCGATCTTTTCATTTTGCGCCTGTGCCAATGCTGTGTGCTGTACAATTTCCATTTCAACCCTGTAGTCGGCTGAATGGCTTTTTTATTTCAGGGTGTTCGGGACTTTTTTTGAAATGAATTGCTAGTCCATTGAATTTCAGCGAATTATTTTTATTCGGGAGCTTGTATTGGGTCAACCACATTTTCTGGGGAGTAGGCTGATCAGGCAAATGATTTATCGAGCCTGAAGAGGAAGAATTTGACATCTGTTACGCCCCTAAGATTTGCCCTAAATCCTTTGATTTTGGAGTTGAAGGATTCAGCATTTGCGTTGGTGTTTCTGTTGTCGCGGAAGCTTAGGATGTCGGCGAGGTGGTAGTCGAGGGAGTTGGCGGCAGGGTTGGGCGGTTCCGAAATTCAGGTTGAATCCTGTATCTTGTAAGTGGAAATATCCGGATTTATCTTTGATGCATTTCCGTTCGGTGTTCTCGACCTGGCAGATGTCAACGCAGGGCTTGTGAATGAAGGAGCCGACCTGACAGACGGGATCGCGGGGGCTGATATTCTGCATGCAAATCGTGCGATCATTGATTACGGCAATCCTGCATGGTTTATGAAAGACTGAGTATGTTATTTGAGCAATGAATGATATGAAAACGGTAATAGGGATTTGTTTATTGCTGATAATGAGCAGTATGTCATTATGTGCGCAAAGCCTTTCCGGGCTAGAGGGTATGCTTCGGAAATTTTACGACGCCGAGTTCTATGACGAATGCATAGCTGCGCCGCCGGAACAAAAATTCCGAGTTGGCCTACTTGGAAATGCAGACGCTTTGGTCCCAGAAATACGTAGGGTGGGCGGAGAGGTCATTGTGCGCACCCGGTCTACTGTTACTTGCCTGATTTCCGCCCGATCACTCATAAAACTTGCCGCTGAGGACCACAACATCAAATTGATCCACAAAGCCAGTTCCTCAGCAAGCAATCCTCGCAACAGCACGGCAACAGAACCTTTTAAGTTAAAACCTCTCTCCCCAAGTCCGCCGCCAATCGCTTACATCCCTTACGCGGTGCGGCAGTCGGGGATAGAGGAATTCAGGTCGTTCAACCAGGGTCAGGAGCAACCGCTTTATGGAGAAGGTGTCATCATTGCCGTTATTGAAAGCGGAACCATGGACTTCAAGCACCCGGACTTTTTGAATAGAGACGGTTCCTCACGCTTTTTATCCATCTGGGATCAATCCAGAAATGATTTCAGGGCTCCGGACAGGTTTGGTTATGGAAGTGAATGGAAAACGGAAGACCTGAACAGGGAACTTGCCCGCAAGACATCTTTTTTCAAAAAGATAGGAGAGGAAGGTTCGCACCCCACCCCGATCATGGGAACCGCGGCTGGAAACGGAAATGCGACAGGGGATTTCCTGGGCATCGCGCCAAAGGCCCAATTGGTATTCGTTTCTACGATTGATGACAATGTGCACACAGTGGATGCGATACGCTATGTATTCAACATGGCTGATTCGCTCAAACGGCCTTGCGTCATCAGTTTCTCGCTGGGAGACGCGCTCAATGGCAGCATTGTGGAGTTGATGGATGGAAGCGGATTTCTGCAAACAGCCATTGCCGAAATGCTGAACGAAAAAAGCGGCAGGGTCATTGTGAGCGGTGCAGGCAACAATGGCCATTTCAAGCGCCACCTGCATTTCGTTGAGAACTCGCAAAAGAAGGAGGATGCCAGCCAATTCGCTTTCTGGCTGAATAGAGTCTGGTTTCCTCCCAAGATCGTGAAGAAATATAAATTGAAGCCGAACCTGGATCATTACCTGAGCCTTCGTGTCAACAGCCGGGAACTGCCGGATTTTCGGGTCAGCATTGGTTTGGCCGGACCTACCGAAAATGATTTGATTCAGGCTCCTGAAAGGTGGATAAGTTCACAAATGATCGAAAAAGAAGGTTGTTGGCTTGAAAACATCAGGGAAGGGGCTGATACAGTTCTCAAGGTCCGTATAGAAATGAAATTCGCCACGGATAGCACGACGATGGTCCAGGTTAAGCTGACCGAGCACCCGGTCAACAAAACAAACCGGCCAGTCAGAATGTCGTTTTCAGGACTGGAATCACTGGAAGCCTGGGGTGATTTCACAATGAAATTCGTGGATTCCTCCTATTTTAGATCAGGGAAATATCCCTCAGATTTCCTTTTTCCGGATGCAGAACAATCGAATTCCGGCCCGGGAAACGCCCTTGGGGTCCTTGCGGTAGGGAACTTCTGGAACCAAACGGAATTTACGACCTGCAAAGGGAAAGTGCATGATTTTAGGGAACAGGAATCTGACTCTACGGGTCAATTATGGCGAAATTCGCAAATGGGAGGCTTCCGTAACGGATATTGGAGCCCGGCCATTGTGGTTCCTGCGGAAGGAATCGCGGCTGCGATTGTAATGGATGCCAAAAAGGACG
>JANMIM010000738.1:0-1446 GCA_031375795.1 Bacteroidota bacterium | reverse complement strand
ACACGCAAGGAGCCTGCAACATGACGCCGATGCAGGTTTGCTTGAATGGCCAGACGGTGAGAATCCCGACTGCAAGCTTCGCCGTGTAGCAGGAGCATGGCGCCACCCAAGGCCCATGCCCGGTCCAGGACATCACGATCTGCCACATCCCGCCCGGCAACCCCGGCAATCCGCAGACGATCACGGTGTCCCCCAATGCATGGCCTGCCCACCAAAACCATGGTGACACGCAAGGAGCCTGCAACATGACGCCGATGCAGGTTTGCTTGAATGGCCAGACGGTGAGCATCCCGACGGCAAGCTTCGCCGTGTACCAGGAGCAAGGCGCCACCCAAGGCCCATGCCCGGTCCAGGACATCACGATCTGTCACATTCCGCCCGGCAACTCAGGCAATCCGCAGACGATCACGGTGTCCCCCAATGCATGGCCAGCGCACCAAGCCCACGGCGACGTGCAAGGCAATTGCAACACGGCAACGATGCCGATTTGCGTGGATGGCCAGACGATGACCATTACCATATCGCAATGGCCGAATTACCAAGCCCAAGGTGGCGTGATGGGCGCATGTCCTGGCGGCAAACCAAATGGCGGAGGGAAGGCACCGGTAGATGGCGGGAAATCGGCCGTCGTGCCTGGTGGCAAGCCTGCCGTCGTACCTGGCGGCAAGCCTGCTGTCGTGCCTGGCGGCAAGCCTGCTGTCGTGCCGGGCGGCAAGCCCGCAGTACCGGGAGAAAAACCAGCAGCTCCAGGTGAAAAGCCCGCTGCTCCAGGGGGCAAGGGTTCCGTCGCGCCAGAGGGCAAGATTGGTGGCTAGAAATGATTGAGCGTAGCTGATGCTACCATGCAGGAAAACATCGGGTGCCTCTCATAGGGCACCCGATGTTCGTTTTGGGAATGCGCGACGATTGGCCAGAGATGGATACTAGCGTGGCATGAATCGCCAAAGCATCAAGGCCAACAGCAGGAATGCCAAGATGACCACCCACCACTTGGTCTTGGATTTTGGGGAACGGCCATGTACCTCGCGTGCCAAGACTTCCTCGTAGTCGAAGTCATCATCGTCTTCGATCAAATAGCTGTTGATGCCATCCTTCCACCCGGTTTCATCGTCTGCTCCGCAATTGGGGCAGGACTTTGCCTTGAGGCTCACCTCTTCACCGCAGTTGTTGCAGCGAAAGAAATCATGGTTGTGGGTACGCGCCATTTTGGAACCGTGTTTGGGGGAGAATTTAGCAAATCTGCCGCAAAGTAAATTGGATTTCTGGAATCAGAAATGCCAATTCACCTGCATCGACTAAGTTGGTGATGGGGCACTATTTGGGCAAGTGGCTGGCCATGAAGGCATTGTAGTAGGCGAAGAATTCCGGCGGTGCCACTGCCTGCCCCTCAGTAATCGCGTTGAATAAAAAACAAACCCCGATGCCCGCCTTGCGGTCCAGCGCCAA
>JANMIM010000702.1:0-3418 GCA_031375795.1 Bacteroidota bacterium | reverse complement strand
CGAAAGACGGTGGAGTCTGTTCTCTCAGGCTCCACCGTCTTTCGTACAAATCGCGTCTTTTTCAAACCCTCGAAATGGACACCGTTTGTTCGTCGCCAACTCTTCGCTCTTTTTCGCACGAAGCTCTCCAAGGCGTTCCTTCTGCGCATCGGTAAGCTTTCCAGCAGAATCCAATCCTTCAAGCTCAAGAAAGGTCCGCTCACCTATTTCACATCCGCCGCCTTGGACAATGACCTCGGCGTGACCAGTACCTTGAAGGTCTACGTCGACAACGTGATGTGGACCGAGGTGAATACATTCTACCTGAGCGGCGAATCGGACAAAGTGTACATCGTGCGCCAAAACGACGCTGGCGACTCCATCGTCACATTTGGAGACGGCATCAGAGGCAGTAGGCTGCCCTCTGGCACCAACAATGTCGTGGCCTATTACCGTTTTGGTGCAGGGTCTCCCACGCCGCCCGCGGGGGCCGTGAACCAGATCGGCAAACCCTACCCGGGCCTGCAATCCATCCTGAACCCGGTCGCCGCCACCCCCGGCTCCGATGCAGAGGACCAGGAGGAAATACGCAGCTACGCCCCGCAGTCGGTGCTGATCCTGGGCCGCGCCGTGTCCATGAAAGACATGGAAGCCGTGGCCCTCGCAATCCCCGGCGTGAGCGTGGCCCAAGCCGAGTGGCGCTGGTCGGCCAAGGCACAACGGCCCACCGCCCACATCTGGTATGTCGGCAGCAGTGGCCTTGGGACCTCCATCGAGACGCAACTCCGCAATGTCACCGACGGCCACACCCCGTTTGACGTGCATGTCGCCAGCGCCAACCTGGTCGCCCTCACCGTCACGGTGCGCTACGACGCGACCTACGAGCCCACAGCCTTGTCTGCAGCCATCATGGCAGCCCTCACGACCGAAAAAACAGGCTTCCTCGCACCCGAGAACCTCGGCATCGGCCAGCACCTATTCAGGAGCCAATTGTATGCAGCCATCTTGGCGGTGCCAGGCACCACCGGAATCCAAAGTGTTTCCTGCAATGGCAGTGCATTCACCACCTATGCAAAGTCTCAATACCCGGGATTTTACTGGGATTTTGAGACCACCCCGCCCGTCATCACCCTCAATCAAGACACCCAATGAACGCAACAACTGAGGCAACCCCGGTGGTAGAGGATGGCTTTGAAGTCTACTATGCCGAGAAGCTCTGGGAGATGATCCCGGCGGTGTACCGCTTTGAGGACGGCATCGCTGCAAGGCCCGAGGTCTTGCGCTCCCTCGTGCTCATCCTCGCCAAGCAGGCCGCCATCTTGCGCCGCAGCCAAGACCACCTCTGGGACGACGCCTTCATCGAGCTGTGCAACGAGTGGGCCGTGCCCTACATCAGCGAGTTGCTGGGCACCCGCTTGGTGCCCGCGAGCAACCACCGCGGCAGACGCATCGACGTCGCCAAGACCATCTACTACCGCCGTCGCAAGGGCACGATGCGCGTGCTGGAGGAGCTCATGAGCGACATCACGGGCTGGGACGGCAAGGTCGTGGAACAATTCAAGCACCTGGCACGCCCACGGCACGGATTGGACCCGCAGCCCGCAGCCTATGCGGGTCGCATCACGGGCACGCAGCCGGGAGGCTGGGCCGACTTGCGGCAGGCACAAGGCGCCGAGCTGGCCGACGGCCCCTATGACGAATATTTCCACACGCCGGATTTCAGGCAGCAACGCGGCCTGAGCGGGCGCTACAACATTCCCAAGCTCGCCTTTTACCTGTATCGCCTCGTCGCCTACAAGGTCGAGGACGTGACCCCGTTCCCGCTGGGCGATGGGCTCGGATTTTCCTTTGACCCCTCGGGACGCAGCATTCCACTTTTCAACCGTCGCGAGCGGGCAGAGAGTGTGCGCGTGGCCTACACGGGCGAGGTGATCCCGGGCTACGATTGGGACCAATGGAAGTCGGCCATGGAATGGGAACTCCCGATGCCGATCAGGTGCAGGTTGCTGGCCGAGACCAATTTTGAATTCACTGCCGTCAACATTGCCAAGCTAGCCCTGAGCCCAGGCCTGAGCCCGGCAGAAGTTGCCGACCTGACAAGGTTGATCGGCTACCCCATCATGGGCGAGGCTCGGCTCAAGGATACCTTGGCATCCCTGCCCAATGCAGCCTCCTTCCTGAGTCCGCCGCTGTATGAGGTGCTCAAAGGCATCCTCACCGCAGCCGTCGTGGACAATTGCGGCAAGCAGCAATTGCTCCCGCAGTCACTCACGGTGCAAAGCAACGACATCGACATCCCCTTTGCCGAGACAACCGCAGGCGCGCTCATCACATCTCCCGCACCGCCCAGCTGGGATACCGCCAATGTACCTGCCGAAAAAGTGCTGGTGATCGATCCCGAGCAGGGCAGGTTCACATTCATCGGCTCCATCCCCTTTCTGGAGAGAACCAAGGCACTGGTGGTGAGTGACAATGTGGTCACCGACGGTGATGCGATGGCAATCGTCGCCGCCCCCGTGGTCACTGCGCAATACCACTACGGTTTCTCTGGCGAGATCGGGGCGGGCACCTATGACCGTCGTGCCGTCGAGGATGTCGCTGTCGGCAAGCACATCTCCCTGGGGCAGGCGATCACTTCCGCCGAATTGCTGGACAACGGCGTGAGTCAGATCGATGACAACCGCACCTATCATGGCCTGCCAGACTCGACAAAGGTGCAAAACATGACGCTCCAAGCTGCCAACCAACGCAGACCCTATGTGCGCCTCAAAAAGGATTGGGAACTGGACACGGATGCTTTCAAGAATTCCTTCCTGGTACTGGACGGCATCTGGATCGGGGCGGATGCAGACGTGGCCATCGTGCTCAAGGGTGACTACGAATGTGTGGTGATCCGCAACTGCACGATCGATCCGGGGGGCGGCGTCGACATCACGGGCAATAAGGTCGCGACGGTGACCTTGCAGATCGAGGGCCACGTGGAGCAATTGATCATCGACCACAGCATCATGGGGCCGATCGTGCGCACGGGCAGCGGCGAGCTCGAGCAGCTTACTGTTTCGGATTCCATCGTGCAGTCGATTTCGGGGGGCATGGCCATCGATTCCGAGACGACCGCCGCCTGCATGGAGCGCGTGACGGTCTTTGGCAAGACCGTGCTGCACACGATCATGGCCTCAGAGGTGCTCATGACAGACATCTGCACGATCACCGACACGCAGCAGGGCTGTTTCCGGTTTAGCGCTGCACCGCTGGGCAGCAGGGTGCCACGGTCATTTCCCTATCCCCTGCAAGATTTCACGCAGGCCAATAATTGGTTTACCAGCATGGAATTTGGACGGCCCGGCTATGGGAAACTGAGCGCAGTCGCCCCCTTGGAGATCCAACGCGGCGCTGAAAACGGCGCTGAGCTGGGAGCATTTGCCTCCCTGCTCAATCC
>JANMIM010000695.1:0-7337 GCA_031375795.1 Bacteroidota bacterium | reverse complement strand
AAACCGGACGCGTTCTTTGAAGTCCAGGCCTGCCGGAAACCTACCGCAAGGAAAGGCGAAGGAGGCTTTTGACCAAAACCTGCAAAAAATTATGCAAAAGCAGCTGGAGGAGGGAAATCAATTACTCGTTCGTTGTTGCTGCGGTTGCAAAGCCCTTGTAGATTCGTATGGATTCACTTATCTTGGTTGCGCGTTCCTGTCGTGAAAAGAATGCCATTCAATGAAATAACCGCACGTCGAGATGTCCATCGGTTTTATTTTTCCCATTTGGATTCATGGCTGGATACTGGTCCTGGTGATCGCGATTGGATTGTTCGCCGCTTATCGTCTCTACAAGTGGTGGAAGTTTGTCGGGACACTTGTAGACCTTTTTGAGGATCCCGACCGTAATGAGGCCACGCGCCGCATCGGGATTCCTTCAGCCCTTGTACTTCTCATTTGCATCATCCTGATCTTGATCCCGAGCCGCCCCAAGTCGGTCTACGACCATACGCTGCCCGTTACCGCACATCTCTACGTGGCCAACTATTCTGACCAATCGGGCAAGATGTACATCGGCGAGCAAGAGGAATATTTTGATGCCCACGAGGCACGTGTCGTGGATGTGCATTGGGGATCCACGAGCGACCACGTGAAAGCTTGGTTGGGAGGAGAATTGGTTTTTGAAACCACGATCACCCAAGGCTACCACATCGCCAACTTTAGCGATGACATCAACGTGGTCGCCGAGGAGGCGATTTACGGCGGCGATTATGACGATGTGCCAAATATGGAAATGCTTTCCGGGCCGGGCGTGAAACAATTTTCGGAAGAAAAGCACATTTTCACGATCTACGGTTTCAAGGAGAAGCCACCAGAAAAAATCGAAGTGTACGATGTGGGCTTTGGGCTAAGTGGGGATAATCGACGATGGAGCATCAAGGCCTATACCGACGGCGAACTGCTTGGGCGAGTGCTGGGAGGCAGTGGGGAATGAACGGGCAATCTTCGAGACATATTTCCTACCCAGCACATGCCACAGCATCGATTCAAACACTCGATCACTAGAAAACCAACATGGTACAATCACTGATCGCACGCATCGTCTATCACCCGGGCCTCACTGGGTTTTCGATCATCCTGATCCTGATCGCGATCTTTCTCCTTTTTGTATGGAAATACAAGGTCGAGAACTTCAAGAACCTGCTGAGCGATCCAGCCAAGATGGATGCGAATTTCAAGAATTTGTTCCCGGCCTCGCTCCTGATCGCGCTGGGAGTCGCCATCCTTCTGGGACCTGCCACGCGTCACGCGACATTTGATGAAAAGTTGCCCGTACTCGCGTCGCTGTTCATCGTGAACGAGACCAATGAGGAAGGCCGTATCGTCTGTGGTTCGCAGGAAGAGGTGCTGGAGCCACGCAAAAACCACGTTTTTGAAATCCACAGCGACGATCCGCAACCGAGTTTGCAGCTCTGGCTTGGCGACCGCATGCTCGTGGACACCTTGATCGAGGCGGGCTCCTTTATTGGCAGTTTTGGCGGCGACATCAATGTAGTCGCCGAGGAGATCGTATTTCAAATGCCAGGCACCCGCGACAGTAGCGCCGCACCCGGCTTCGTTTTCCTTTCTGAACCCGGCATCAGGTATTTCCAAAGGGGCCTCAATGGTCCAGACGTCTACGGCTTTGACAAGCCGCATCCCGAAACGGTGGAATTGTACTATGGCATCAATCAGGAACGCCGGTGGGACGTGAAGGCCGTCACCAATGGCGAATTTGTCTTGCGTATGCTCGAGTACATGGGCGGCGCAAGCGGAGAGGAAGACTAACGAAGGCGGCAGCGGGCGTTCTTCAGCCTTTCATTATCGGTTCAGGGTAATGGCCTGATCGTTGGCGACGGCTTGAAGTTCATGGGCGGACTCCCAAGCATGATTTTCCCAGACATCGAATTGGAAAATTTGGGCCGAGCCGTCGTGGGCCTGCACCGAGCTGCTGAGGCTTTCATTTTCCCAGGCCCCATCCAGAAACGCCCAAGATTGCAATTGTACGAGCCGGCCGCCTTCGTCGAAGGTGGCGACCGTCTGCGTCATCGGCACCCAGCGGTCGTCGCGGCGCTGCAGCACCGTGACCTTGGAGGGGTAACCGAGCGTGTCGAGCTGCACGCACTCGGCTGTGTGCGTGGCTGCATACACGACCGTGTCTGCGCCCGCCTGCGGGAGCAGGTTGTCCCAGGCATCGAGCGACCAAGTGCCAGCGCCGGGCCAGCTTTGTTTTTGCAGGGCCTCGGTGAGGCCCTGGGCATGGGCTACCAGGGAAAACGACAGCAGCGCGACAAGGGAAACGGTGATCAAAAGCGAACGATTCTGGAAGTTTTTCATAAACGCTAGTTTCAGGTAAAAATGAGGTCACAAAGCTAGCTGGGCCATTTTTACGAAACCGGAGCAATGTACCAACTGTCCGTCTCAGAACACCAAAGGGTCGTTTGGGCTTACCAACGGGAAAACGACCCCTTTTTTTTCAAACTTTTTGGGGCGTGCTGCAGGCGAGGAAAATGCAGGCTTGGAAAGGCGTGTGTACGACCGAAAGGACCCTGTCAGGTACCGCCAAGCCACCACCCATGAGGGGGAAGAAAATTTCCGGCCATCCATCACCCAAAAAGCGCCGTTGCCGTAAACATTGCCCTCAAAAATGGTCCTCCAGGAGCTAGAATCGCCTTTTTTGGCACACCCAGTGTACCCCCACGATTTTTTGCACTTTACACCTAGAATCTTTTTTTTATCTTTGTCTCAGACTGTACGGTAAGCAGTCCAAGTTACCTTCAATTCACTCACACTGCTGGCGATACGCCTATGATTTAAAACTTTACACGGTATCCGCATATTGGCTTTTCAGTTAATTGGCTTTTACCATTAAAGTTGAGGTAGTATTTTGTCCAGATTCAAATCCATATTGTTGTCTTTTGCTGCGTTGGCGCTACTCACCGTGGGTGCACAGCCGTGGTCCAAAGGCTCGCCGCCCGTCAGGTACATCGACTTCAGTTGTCCCGATGAATGGGTGAATGATCTCTTGTGGCATTACACAGTGATCGATACACCGCCACCTAATCCCAACCTCGGCCCGGGCGACCCGATCTCCCGCCCCAACGGAGGACCGTTCTCGTTGGGTAACCCAGGAAATGTGGAAACTGTTTTCGAGCTGGATGAAAATGGCACCGGCTACTATGTCTATGAAAAGGTCGGCGGCATCAATACCCGCCCCCCGTCACACATCTCGATGCGCCAATACCTCGACTGGCGCAAGAAAAACACGATCCGCGACCACTGGAAAGAGCGCAGCGCAGGCGCCGCGACCATCGGCACCAACAATCCGCTGGACATGAAATTTGCCACCAACTCCGAGGCCCTCAAGGACATCTTTGGCGGCGGGAGCGTGGAGATCAGGCCCAATGGTACCGCATTGATCGACATCGGCGGCGAGTTCAACCGCAGCCAAAACCCCTCCCTGCCGATCAGGCAGCAGCGCACCGGCAACCTGCGATTCGACCAGCAGATCCAACTCAACGTCGTGGGCAAGATCGGCGAGAAACTCAGGCTCAATGCCAGCTGGGACACCCAAGCCACATTTGACTTCGAAAACCAGCTCAAGCTCGAGTACACCGGCACCCCCAACGAGATCTTGCAAAAAATCGAGGCTGGCAACGTGAGCCTGCCGCTCAATGGCTCCTTGATCAGCGGTGGCCAAAACCTCTTTGGCATCAAGACCGCGCTCAAGTTTGGCCCGCTCATGGTCACCACCATCGCCTCGCAGCAAAAAGGCAAGACACAGTCGGTCTCTGCAACCGGCGGCGCACAGCTCACCGAGTTCAAGAAAAAAGGCGATGAGTACGATTACAACCGCCACTTCTTCTTGAGCCACTACTTCAGGTCGCGCTATGAATTTGCCCTGAAGGGTCGCCCCAACATCAACTCACCGATCACCATCACCCGCGTCGAGGTCTGGATCACCAACAACAACAGCTCCTCGACCACCGACAACCGCAACGGCGTGGGCTTTGTGGACCTGGGCGAATCGGAATTGGCTCCCTACGGTGCATTTCCCGACCAAAAAGGCGTCGTCTGGAAAGACAACCTGCTGCAATCGTCGGGATATCCAGACAACAAGGTCAACGAACTCTACTCCCTCATCAGCCAAGACTCGGTCTATTCCCAAAAATCGACCGTGGACAGGGCCCTCACCGACAACCTCGGCCTGAACAACGGCACCGACTTCATCAAGGTCGAAAACATGCGCAAGCTGAACACCAACGAATTCAGCTTTCATCCACAACTCGGTTATGTGACCATGAACTCGGCCTTGCAGCAAAACCAAGTGCTGTTTATCGCCTACGAATACCGCCTCGGCTCCAAGGTCTACCAAGTGGGTGACTTCACACAAGACCCCGGCAAGCAGGCCGACAACCTGAACAGCAACGTGCTGTTCTTGAAAATGCTCAAGCCCGACAAGATCCAACCCCGCAGCAACAACCAGCCATTCCCCACCTGGGACCTGATGATGAAAAACATCTACAGCATCGGTGGCTATGGCTTGTCGCGCGACAACTTCAGGCTCGACGTGATCTATGACTCACGATCACAGGCTGGCGACATCGGCTACTTGCCGACCGGCGCCGTGAAAAACCTGCCGCTGATCCAGGTCTTCGGGCTCGATACCTTGCAAAACAACAGCCAGGCTGGACCCGACAACTTCTTTGACTACATCGACCGCATCACGATCATGCCCGACAAGGGAATGATCATCTTCCCGGTCTTGGAGCCATTTGGCGACCACCTGCGCGCCAAACTCAAAAACGTGGCTGCAGACGTAGACAAGTATGTCTTTGACACCCTCTATGCCGGCACCCCGCAAGATGCCATCAACTATGCCTCCGACAAAAACAGGTATTTCCTCAAAGGAAGCTACCAAGGCAGCAGCGGCGCCGAAATAAGCCTCAACTCCATCAACGTCGCGCCAGGATCGGTGAAGGTCACCGCCAACGGCATCACACTCATCGAGGGCAGCGACTACACCGTGGACTACACCATCGGCAAGGTCACGATCCTGAACCAAGGCATCCTCACTTCGGGGCAGGAACTCAAGGCCACCTTTGAGACCAACTCGCTCTTCGGGATCGACACCAAGACCATGATCGGCTCACGGTTTGACTACACGATCAGCAAGGACTTCCAGCTCGGGGGCACCATCTTGCACATGAACGAGAAGCCGCTCACCAACAAGATCGTGATCGGCGACGAGCCCACCGCCAACACGATCTGGGGCCTCGACGGCATCTTCAGAAGGGACAGCAAATTCCTCACCAAGCTCGTCGACAAGCTGCCTTTCCTACAGACCAACGAGATCAGTACGATCCAGGCGCAAGGCGAATTTGCCCAATTGCTGCCAGGTCACCCGCGTGCCATCGAGGTCAATGGCGAAAAAGGCATCGCCTACCTGGACGACTTTGAAAGCGCCAAATCCACATTTGACCTACAGGGTTACAAGGCGTGGACCCTGGCCAGCTTTCCTGGCAACAACGGCAACAACGGCATGTTTGTGCCCGGTGCCGGCTGGAATGGCGCCCTGAGTGAAGGCTTCTCACGTGCCGAACTCGCTTGGTACCAGATCGACCCCAGCTTCTACTTCGGCAGCACCGACGAGCAATTTCCCGAGGCCGACCTCAGCAACCATTACACCCGCCAAGTCACGCCCAATGAGGTTTTTCCCAACCAGACGCGCATCACGGGCGACAACATCGTGCGTCCGCTGGACCTGCACTTCATGCCCAACCGTCGCGGTCCCCACAACTACGAGGTCGACAGAAATCGCCTCAATGACGACGGCACCTTCAAGAATCCCGAGGAAATGTGGGCCGGCATACAGCGTCGCACCAGCGGCAACACCGACTTTGAAGCCGCCAACTATGAGTTCATCGAGTTTTGGATGCTCGACCCCTTCATCAACAATCCCAACAACAGCGGGGAGTTTTTCCTGAACCTAGGCGGCGTGAGCGAGGACGTGTTGCGGGACAATGTGCGCAACTTTGAGAATGGATTGCCCGGCAATCCCGACGACACCACCACCGTCGGCAAGACTCCATGGGGCTACTATCCGCTCACCACCCCCCCCAACATCGCCTTCAGCAACGAGCCATCTGAGCGCCCCAACCAAGACGTGGGCCTCGACGGATTGACCAATGAAAAGGAGAAGATCTATTTTGGGGAATTCTTGGATAGCCTGGCGGGCAATTTTGGCGCGGGCTCCCAGATCGTGCAAGACATGACGGCCGACCCCACGGGCGACAATTACCACTACTTCAGGGGCGCCGACCTCGACGGCAAGGGAATCATGGAGCGCTACCGGCCATGGAACAAAACCGAAGGCAACACGCCGCTCAACTCCACCCAAAACGGATTCAGCACTCAGGGCTCATCCACCCCAGACACCGAGGACCTCAACGTGAACTCGACGCTCAACACCAGCGAGCGCTACTGGGAATACAAAATGAACTTCTCGCCAAATGACATGCAGGTCGGCAAGAACTACATCGTCGATGTGATCCCAGCAGAGATCAACCTGCTCAACAACACCACCGAAACCGTCAATTGGTACCAATTCCGGATTCCGCTGGCATCGGGCAAGTCCATCGGCGACATCCAAGACTTCAAGGCCATCGAGTTCATCAGGATGTACATGAAGGGCTGGAGCGAAGAGGCCGTGTTGCGCTTTGCAAAGTTCCAACTCGTGAGCACCACTTGGAGGATCTCCCGCGACTACATGGGCGTGCAGAGCGACACCGCCATTGTGGATCCGCAGCCAGGCTCCTTCTTCAACATCGGTACCCTGAACATCGAGGAAAATGCAAGCCGTCAGCCCTTCCCTTACGTGCTGCCTCCAGGCATCCTGCGGCAGCAGCAGGTGGCGAGCACGCAGGTCGGCCTGTTGCAAAACGAGCAATCCCTGGTCATGACCACCTGTGGTCTGCAAGACGGCGATGGACGCGGCGCCTTCAAACTTGTGAACTACGACATGCGATCTTATAAACACCTTCGAATGTGGGTGCATGCCGAGAATATGCCTGGGTCGGGGGTCCAGGACTTCCAAGATGGTGAATTGCGGGCCTTCATCAGGCTGGGCTCAGACATCAACAACAACTACTACGAATACGAGATTCCCCTGAAAGCCTGCTTACCGGGGTCCACGGATTCACTCTCGATCTGGAACAATGCCTTTGACGTGGAGCTGGCGCAGTTGGCTGTGGCCAAGGCCGCACGAGCGGCCGATGGCTTCCCGACGATCAACCGCTACCAATATGACCTGCGAG
>JANMIM010000668.1:0-2366 GCA_031375795.1 Bacteroidota bacterium | reverse complement strand
GTCGCGACAGCGACTTCAATATTTCGGTGTCGGTCTTGATGAGTTCGTTGCCGAGGCGCTCCTTTTTGGCTTGCAAGAGCATGATTTTTTCCTCGATGGTATGTGGGCAAATCAACTTGATGGCCACGACATTTTTGGTTTGACCGATGCGGTAGCAGCGGTCGATCGCTTGGTTTTCCACCGCCGGATTCCACCAGGGGTCGACGAGGTAGACGTAGTCGGCCTCAGTGAGATTCAGGCCCGTGCCGCCGGCTTTGAGACTGATCAAAAAGACGCGCACCGCGTCGTTGCTTTGGAATTCCTCGACTTTGGAGGCACGGTTTTTCGTTTGTCCCGTGAGGTAGGAAAATGGAATCCCGCGTTTTTCCAACTCGATTTTGATCAGGTCGAGCATCGTCACAAATTGCGAAAACACCAAGATCTTGTGCTGCGGCGATTTGCTTGTGATTTGGTCCATGAGCACGTCGATTTTTGAGCTCACTTCTCCCTCATACCCACCGTCTTGCATGGTATTGGGCGAATTGCAAATCTGCCGGAGCCGCGTGAGCCCCTTCAGGAAATACATCGGTTGCTTGATGACGTCCTTGTCAGATTTGGTCGCCATGATCATCTTGCGCACTTCCTCGGCAGCGGTTTCATAGACATGGCGTTGCTCGGGGCCCATTTCACAATAGAGCACCATTTCCGTTTTTTCGGGCAGCTCCTTGGCGACTTGTTTTTTCGTTCGCCTCAGGACAAATGGATGAATGATTTTTTGGAGTTTGGAGGCTCTGCCGCCGTCTGAAAATCGATCGATGGGATCGGAATAAATGTTCTTGAAATGCGTCTTGCTTCCCAGCAAACCCGGGCAGGCAAATGAGAGCTGCCCGTAAATATCATAGGTATTGTTTTCAAAGGGCGTGCCCGTGAGGGCGATCTTGTTGCGCGACTGCAAGAGCCGCACGAGTTTGTAGCGCTGTGATTCAGGGTTTTTGATGGCTTGGGACTCGTCGAGGATGATGTAGTTGAAGCGGTAGGATTTGAGCAGCGCAATATCCGATTGCAGCATGCCGTAGGTGGTGAGGATCACTTCATAGCGGTCCATGGCCTTGGCATCCTTGAGCTTGGTCGAGCCGTAATTGGTGAAAAATTGGATGGAAGGCGCAAATTTTGTCAGCTCCGCCTGCCAATTGAAGAGGAGGGAAGTGGGCACCACAATCAGGTTGGTATTGTGGCTGCGCTTGCTCCGTTGCAGCAGGATCAGGGCGATGATTTGGATCGTTTTGCCCAAGCCCATGTCGTCTGCGAGGCAAGCCCCAAAATTGAAGTCATCCAAGAAATTCAGCCAATTCAATCCCTCCTTTTGATAGTCGCGCAATATGCCTTTCAGATCGGTCGGAACGTCCACCGCTTGGATACCCTTGGAGTTGGAAAATTTGTCGACATACAAGCCCAATTCCGAGCGTGTCTCGACATCAATCACTTCTTCCTCAAAGAGTTCATTGATTTCCATAAACCGGCTTTTGGGCATGAGGATCACCTCATCTGTGACATCGCCCGCTTGGAAATATTGGGAAAACCGGCCGATCCATTCTGCCGGCAAGACGCCCATCGTGCCGTCGTCCAGTTGCACGAATTTGCTTTTGTTTTTGAGGGATTTGACAATCTGCTTGAGGGTCGCCTTTTGTTTTCCATATTGCACCACAAGCGAAATGTCAAACCAGTCCGCATCGCTGCTGACCTTGATCGAAACCTTGCCCTTGTACATGTTGAGCTTGCTTTTGCTCAGCTCATTGAACCCCAGGATTTGGATTCCCAGATTGCGCCATTCCTCAAAGGCATTGAGAAACCAATTTTCATCCATGAATTTGGATTTGTGCAAAGTCAAATCCGCTTCCGATTGCAATTGCTCCGCAAAATCGGGATGTTGCTGACACAATGTGGAAATGAACCTCAGTTCAAGGTTTTGGTCCCGGGTGACTTGGAACGTATTTCCGTTGGCATCTGTTTCGTAGACTTGTTTCCTGGAAAACACGGGCACTTCCACATTCCCATACCGCACCACGGGCGTGATGTACACGTAGTTCTTGCCGTCGCTCAGGTAGATGATTTTTTCGATGGCATGGTTGTAGCCATAGAGCTGCATTTGTTGCGTGGTGGCAGGCTTGATGTAGGCATATTTGATCGCAATCTGAAACTCCAATTGGTCCAGGATTTCCTTGCGAAACGCCTCAAATTTGCTCGGGTGGATGAGGATTTTGTGGTGATGCTTTTTGAAGAATGCGATCACCCGCAGTGTGTTGGGATCGGTGACCAAATTGAGTGTTTTCCCAAATCGGATGAAGTACTCAAACTTGATTTCCAAATCCTTCAATGCATGGGATTTG
>JANMIM010000625.1:0-3882 GCA_031375795.1 Bacteroidota bacterium | reverse complement strand
GGGGCGGTTTCATTTTCAGCGGACTGGGTCTACAGGCCAGAATTCAGATTGGGGTGGAGGGGATCATCGTTGAGAATGAGCTCTTCCCTCGGGATTTGCCTTCCGGCGTCGCCAAATCTAGATCTTCTTTTTCCTGAGTTTTTCCATCAGCATCACAAATGGCTGTGTGTTTTGCATGATGTAGAAGTGCACGCATTGGGCGCCTTTGTCGAGGAGGTCGATGGTCTGCTCACAGGCCCAGTCCACTCCTACCATCACTTGCTTTTCCTTGGTATCGGCCTTGAGCATGCGGTCGGTGAGTTCCTCGGGCAGGTCCACGTGGAATATGCTGGGGATCACCGTGAGTTGCGACTTGGTGGTGAGGATCTTGAGACCGGGGATCAGCGGGATGGTCACACCGATCTTCTGGGCCTCCTCGGCATACTTGAAGTAGCGCTCGTTCTCAAAAAACATCTGTGAAACACCGTAGCTCGCGCCTGCATTTTGCTTTTGGAGCAAGATCTCCATGTCAAACTTGAGGTTGGGGGCCTCAAAGTGTTTTTCGGGATAATAGGACACGCCAACACAGAAGTCGGTGTGGGCCGCGTCGATGAGCTCGTCTTGGTAGTGGCCCTTGTTCATGCGCATCACCTGCTCTACGAGGTCCACGGCATACTCATTGGTGGAGCGGTCTGGGCGATCGTTTTTCTTGATCTTGCCGTCTCCCCTGATCGCCAAAAGGTTCTCGATGCCCAGGTAGTTGAGCTCGATGAGGGCATCCTCGGTCTCCTCGCGGGTGAATCCCGAGCAAAGGATATGCGGGACAGGATCGAGGTCAAACTTGTATTTGATGGCGGCGCAAAGGCCAAATGTACCCGGACTTTTGCGTTTCACACGTTTCTTGAAGGTACCGTCGCGCATTTCCTCCCACAGCACCTCTGCGGAGTGGCTGGTCACATCCACAAAAGGAGGATTGTAGGGCTTGATGCTCTCGATGGCCTCTTGGATTTTCTGAAGGCTTGCCCCGCGCTTTGGCGGAATGATCTCTGCGCTGATCAATGGATTCTTTGCGCGTGCGAGGTGCTCTGTGACTTTCATTTCTTGAATTGAGGGAGCAAAAATAACCCCCTTGCGGGAACAAAGACAAATTTGAAGATAGAAAGGTTCAAATCTCTTGGTTTCACCGACAGTTCACAGCCGGATTTCAGCTTCGCATCGAGTCCACGGGATCCATTTTGGCAGCCAATCCTGCCGGGATGAAACCAGATACAAGCCCGATCACGACCGAGATCAAGACCCCGAGGGCCAGGGTGCTCCATGAGGTCACGACCACAAAACCCGCCCCAGCCTCCTCGATCGCCCATTGCAGCAGCAGCGTGACGCCATAATTGAGCAGCAGCCCCAGCAATCCGCCAAAAAAGCACAACAGCACGGACTCAAACAGAAATTGAAACAGGATGAATGACCGGGTCGCTCCCAGCGCCTTTTGCACGCCGATTTCAAAGGTGCGCTCCTTCACCGTGCTAAACATGATGTTGCCGATGCCAAAACCCCCGACGACGATGGAGAAAAAGCTGATGAAAATGCCCCCGATTCGCAGGTAATCGGTCGCCGAGGAAAACATCTTGATCAACATCTCGGGCCGATTGATCTCAAAATCGTTGTCGGCCTTGGGACGCAGGCCACGTGCGCTGCGCATGAGTCCCACGATTTGGTCCTCCACACGGTCGATGTACTTGGGATCCGAGACTTTCAGGCTGATGATTTTCTCCACCCGCGTGCTGCGCATGTCAAAGATCCGTGCGCCAAATGTGTAAGGAACCAAGGCCATGTCGTCGGGCGAACTGCCAAACATGTTGCTGCCCGAGAGCGCGGTGACGCCCACGACCCGCAGTTTCTTTCCCTTGAACTCAATCTCCTTGTCCAATGCGGTCGAATTGGGAAACAAAGCCATGGCGACATTGTGCCCGATCACGATCACAGCGCGACCGCCGTCGATCTCGACTTCGTTGAAAGGTCGGCCGGCCTCAAACTCCAAGCTGTTGATTCCAAAATAATCCAAGGTCACCGACCGCACCGCGACCGGCGTAAGCTCGACAAACTTGGAACGCAGCACCTGCCGATTGGTGCGTGCCTCAAAAGCCACGCCATCGACGTGGTCGAGGCCCTTTTTCAGCTTCAGGTACTCATTGTAATTCACCATCGGGCGCTGCACATACTTTTGCCAGTTGCTCATCGCATCATTGGTCCAAGGGAAATGGAAGACAAACAACACGCTGTTTCCCAGCTCGCTCAGATTTCGATTGAGGCTATAGGTCAATGAGTTGACGAGGGTGAAGATGATGGTGATGGCAAAAATGCCGATGGAAACCCCGAGCATGGTCAGCCCTGTGCGCAACCGATTGCCGATCAGCGAACCCATGGCGATACGCGCGCCTTCCAACAGCAGTGCCAGTTGTTTCATCCGTGGTAAAACTAACGATTCTCGTGGAAAAGGGGGTGGCATTTTCTCCAAGACTCACCCATCCGAAAGCGAATCTTCCGCAAAAGGCCCGCCTTCACCTGCCGAGGCCCTGAAATTTAGTGGGAAGTTTATTTTGGGAGATGAACATAAGCCGTATATCTTTGCCCTTTGATAAAAACCGCATTATGAAGCTCTCTGAGTTCTCCGTCGAAATTCCCGACTCCCACATCGCCAGCTACCCAGCTGATCCCCGCGACAGTTGCAAGTTGATGGTCTGCCACATGAAGGACAGGCGAATTGAACACAGGACCTTTCGGGACATCCTGGAATACTTTGACGACGGAGACGTCCTCATCCTCAACGATACCAAGGTCTTTCCTGCACGCTTGATCGGCAAGAAGGAAAAGACAGGTGCCTCCATCGAGGTTTTTTTGTTGCGTGAACTCAACAAAAAAGCCAAGCTGTGGGACGTATTGGTCGATCCTGCCCGCAAGATCAGGGTGGGAAACAAGCTGTTCTTTGGCGAAAACGAGTTGGTAGCCGAGGTCGTGGACAACACAACCTCACGTGGACGCACGATTCGCTTCCTCTTTGACGGCACCGACGAGGAGCTCAACCAGATGATCGACACGCTGGGCAAGACACCGATTCCTCCCTACATCCCCAGGGAAGTAGAGGATCGTGACCGCGAAGATTACCAGACGATCTATGCCAGGAACGTAGGCGCAGTCGCAGCCCCGACCGCGGGACTGCACTTCACCCGCGAATTGCTCAAGCGGTTTGAGCTCAAAGGCGTGGAGCAGGCACAGATCACCTTGCACACTGGCCTGGGCACCTTCCAACCTGTCGAGGTCGAGGACCTGAGCAAGCACCGCATGGATTCAGAGCATTACGAGATCACCGAGGCGGTCTGCGAGCTCGTGAACACTGCAAAAGTGAAACGCAAGAATGTATTGGCAGTGGGTACCACCGTCATGCGCGCTTTGGAGAGCTCAGTCTCTGCCAACCGCATGCTCAAGCCACAAAAAGGCTGGACCGACCGCTTCATCTATCCCCCCTACGAATTCAACATCGCCAACGCGATGCTCACGAATTTCCACCGCCCCAAGTCGACTTTGATGATGATGGTCGCCGCCTTCATGGGCTACGACTTCATGATGAAGTGCTATGCAGAGGCCGTCAAGGAAAACTATCGCTTCTTCAGCTATGGAGACGCGATGCTCATCCTGCAGTAAGCCGTGGACAATACCGCGCCTGTGAAATTTGCCTTGGTCGTCGCTGGTGGTACGGGTACCCGCATGGGCGCAGGCCTGCCCAAGCAGATGCTTCCGCTCCAAGGACGTGCAGTGCTCGCGCATACCATCGATCGATTTCTTGCATTTGACCCACTTCTGCAGGTCGTTGTCGTCCTGCATTCCTCGCTGGCCGACGGCTGGGGG
>JANMIM010000612.1:0-2436 GCA_031375795.1 Bacteroidota bacterium | reverse complement strand
GAAACAGAATACAAACCAACACCAACTGGATTAAAATATATTGACCATATGGTTGGAAATGTTGAGTTGGGTGCCATGAATAAATGGGCTAATTTTTATGCAGATGTAATGGGCTTTGCCAACTTAGTAACGTTTGATGATAAAGACATTTCAACAGAATATACTGCTTTAATGAGCAAAGTAATGACTAACGGCAATGGCAGAATTAAGTTTCCTATAAACGAGCCAGCAAAAGGCAAAAAGAAAGGGATCCAAGACAAAACTTCTTCATCAAAATTCAATTTCGGCGCAAACTTAGGAAAAATTGCGTTGCCGCTCCCCAATTTCATTGCTGGATTGGATTCAGACCAATTTTTGGCTTGGTGGTCAATGGGTTGCCGTTTTCTTTGGAAGCGGCGCCTTGGGTTTCGATGGTTTGCCTACGCCTGGCAGTGATCGCTTGGGGTGAATATTTTGAGCTTTGTGTATCTTTCACCTGTAAAATGGCACTATCGCTCCCACAATATGAGTTGCAGCTGCGGCAAGGCGAATCCAACCTGGAGGTATGGGACGGCATTCGCAAGCAGTGGCTTGTGCTCACGCCCGAGGAGCATGTGCGGCAGTGTTTGATTCGTTTTTTGGCGGATGAATGTGGTGTGCCGCGCAATTTGATGAGCTTGGAACGTGGATTGACCTACGACCGCCGCCGCAAACGCTACGACCTGCTCGTTTACGACCGCGATGGCAGGCCATTTATCTTGTGTGAATGCAAGGAACCCCGCGTGCCGATCGATGAAGCGGTTTTGCACCAGGCAAGCACCTACAACGCCAAAATCGGTGCGCGGATGATCGTCTTGGCCAATGGGCCTGTTTTGGTGGTGTATGGGAGAATGCAAGACGGATCATGGAAAAATGTCGCGTTTCCCGATCCCGGACTTGAGGGCGGCAAAGGCTGGTTTGATGCGGCCTTGGCGACGTTTTGACCAATATCAATCTCGAAAACTGTTTTCCCGGAATTCCTAACCAGCCAATTCCCTCAACTCAGTTGCGCGCCGAGGAGCATGAGGAAGACAAAGTTGTCCCCGCTATTTTCCATCGCGATCGGCAGGAATTGATACCAAAGCAGACAGTGTAGCAAAACGTCGTCTTGACCACCATCGCCTTGGATTCCCACAGCGACTTTGCCGCTGTCGGTTTTGAGTCCGTAGGCGAGCACCACCTGCTTGCCATCCAAGATCGCATACTCGGCGAGCGGATTGTTGCGCAAGACCTGTTGGTAGGTCCTGCCCCGCAGGTCCAGCGTCATGGCATTTGCATACCATTTCTCCGTAGCGCAGATGCCGATGACCTTGCCGGATTGTTCGCTGATCTCGATGCCCGTTTTCCAGAATCCCACGCGCTCGATCTTGAAATGGGAATCACCGATCTGCACTTGGGCTATACGGCTCATGGTTCCCAGTGCAATCTGCATTTTGGCTTTCACTTGGCCGGCGTTGAGGAACTCAAATTGGCCATCGCCCGTTTGGCGCCAAGCTTGCTGATTCAAATCTGATGGTGTAGCATTTTCTTTCATACTACGCATTACGGAGGGCTCACAAGGCGTGTTGCTGGAAATGCTGTCTCAGGAGTTGAACAAATCGTTAAGAATTGCGGCAAGTCAAAAGGGCCAATTTGGAGTCGGGGCAATGAGGTAAAAGCGAACTCAGCCGACCGCCGCGATCGCACGCGCCAGCACTTGCATCCCTGCCCGCAGGTCTGCAGGTGCGATCACCAGCGGCGGCGCGATGCGCACCGCCGTGTTGCAATGCAAAAACCAGTCCGTGAGCACCCCGTCTTGCAGACAGCGTGCGATCACCGCCAATACCCGCTCAAAGCTGCCCAGCTCCACGGCGCAGAGCAGCCCTTTGCCCCGCACTTCCAAGCCCTGCAATTCCTCGCGAATGATCGCTTCCAGCCCTGCGACCCGAGCCGTCAGCCGCTCATCCAGGATCTTGCGCAGCGTCGCCAACGACGCAGCGCAGCTCACCGGGTGCCCCCCAAAGGTCGTGATGTGCCCGAGCACGGGATTGTGCGTGAGCACGCCCATGACCTCGCGGCGCGACACAAAGGCCCCGATCGGCATGCCGCCGCCCATGCCCTTGGCCATCAGCAAGATATCGGGGATCACCCCATAGCCTTGGAAGGCAAACAAGTCACCCGTGCGGCCAAATCCGCTCTGGATTTCGTCAAAAATGAGGAGCGTGCCGGTGATGTCGCAGCGCGTGCGCAAGGCAAACAGCCAATTGCGGTCGGCGATGCGCACGCCCGCCTCGCCCTGGATCGGCTCGACGATCACGGCCGCGACGCCTTCATGGATCGCATCGATGGCGGCGTGGGAGCCATGGTCTACAAACGTGATGCCGGGCAAAAATGGGCCGTAGCCTTCTTTGAGTCCTGCTGCTCCCGTCACGCTGAGGG
>JANMIM010000599.1:0-6715 GCA_031375795.1 Bacteroidota bacterium | reverse complement strand
CGAGGCGTGTATTGGATGGCCGATTTATACTATTGGTTGCAAGGGCCGGCAGATGGCCCTGTCTGGATTTTCAGGGGCAATGTTGATTCCTTGACCTCAGATGTCAAGTGGTTCCCCTTTGAAATATTGAATCCGAGCTATTACCTTGGATTTGATGGCGAAGCCAAGTTGATCGGTCCAAACATTGCCTTCTCTCCCGATGGTGAGACGGGTTGGGTGGCTTGGCTGGGAGACTTGGTGGGCGGCCCTGATTCGACCTACCTTCCCGTTTTGTCCAAATCGACGGACTGTGGATTGACTTGGAGTGCGCCCGTCGAGTTGAATCTGAACAGCATCCCTTGGATCAAGGACTCCTTGCAGACCTTGTGGGTTGATTCCCTGGGAAATCCGGTTTCTGACGGTCGAGCCACTTGTGGCTACGACTTTGACCTCACAGTGGATGCCAATGGCAATCCGCATTTCGCGGTCGTGATCGGCTCGGGCATCAATTACGAACTCAATGCCGGCCTTGCAAAGTTTTTGGGGGACGTCAGCAGCACCGATGGCGGCCTTTCATGGGATGTGCGGTATGTTTCGCCGATTCTCACGATGCGTACCCTCCCTTACGGCACTGTTTCACCAATCACGATGGACAACTACGTGCAAATCGCACGCGACGAGGGAGGCTGCAACATCTTCTATTCTTGGGTAGATTCAGATACCGCAGCGTACACAGGTAATCAGCTCGGCATAGGATTTGGCGTATCAGACAACTTGAATCCCAACCTCAGGATCGCTGCCACCAATGTCGCGACAGGCAGGCAAACCTACCCGCAACTCGTGACGGATTACGATGTCACCTGGAAAGGGGAAATCAGGTTTCCCACGATGGCCCCGATCGTGCGTGCCGTGGCGGATGGCTGGAAGCTGCCCATCGTGAGTGCTACCATGGTTGCAGACAATCCCTATGACAATACGACCTTTTGGTACTGGGGAAACGACACCAAAATTTTCAATGACGGCTGGTGCGACCGCAATGCGATGAATCTCAGTTGGAGCTATTTTGGGTACTCGACCTTCACGTCTCCATGCTCAAATCCTTCTGTAGCCTTTTGCAACGTCCCTCCTTCCAGCACCTGCCCATTGCTGAGTCCGCTGGCACAGCAGGAAGCCTTGGAGGCATTGTTTACCATCTACCCAAATCCCTGTGACGATGCCGCAGTGATCAATTTCTCGATTCCTGCTGCCACTTCCATCACGCTCATGTTACGCAATGGCTTGGGGCAGGTCGTTGGAGTTTTGGCGGATGGCGAATTTGCATCAGGCAATCATCAGCTGGACATCGAAACGCGTCAATTAGCGACGGGGCCCTATTTCCTGCAGTTGATTACGGCCGATGGCATGCTATGCAAGCGGTTTGTCGTGGCGCGATGAGGCTGGGTGATGAAGTAGGGTAATCATGTGTTGAGCGATCACGACAGCTGATTGGCCCAGAGATCAGGGACATCGTAGAGGCCCACTGCAATACATTTCGGCTGGCGGCGGAGGTTTTTTGGGTGAATGGGGTTGGATGAGCCATTTGGACTTGTGTCACCATTCGAAACCTGCTAGGCCAGAGGCCTGGGGTCGGTAGCCCTGCGGCTCCCGATTTTTGATCGGCACGGGTCGCTTGGCCCGCACTGCGCGAACGGTCACCACTAAGGCCCGATTATTTTCCATTCATGCCAAACGATTGTGCGGGAATCGATCTGGTGGCAAGCTTGCGGCCTCATTTGATTTACCTAGAAATATGAATCGTTTTTGCTTTTTGCTTTGCTTGTCCTTGCTTCCCTTGCTCTCCTTTTCACAAACTACTTGGGCCATGGACCTGCCGGGCACCGGCTATCCCGGCGAATGCACGGCGACCTATGACGGTGGTGTCGTGGGCATCTCCTACCTCGATCACCGCATCACGAAGCTCGATGCCTCGGGTTCGCTGGTCTGGTCGTTTGTGATCGATACGTCTGCCTTGCAGTACCTCATCGACGTGATCGAGACCGAGGACCATGGCATCGTGGCCGTGGGTTCCCACGACAACTGGAACGCGAGCTTGGTGTGGAAGCTGGATGAAAACGGCAACTTGCTCTGGCAAAAACGGTTCGATCCGACAGGGCAGAACCTCACGGTGGCCTGGATTTGCCCCGCGCATGGGGATGGCGGCTTCCTGATCGGTGGCGGGGAATGCTCCATGCAATATTATGTCATTCGCTGCGATGCAAACGGCGACATCCAGTGGCAGAATCAGTATTTTGGCCTCACCACAGCGCCCACGGGGTTGATCACGTCGCTCGTGCAAGCGCCCGGCAGCGGGTACTTTGGCACCTTCAATCGCTTGGAGACGGGCGACCTGGACTGGGGCATCTTGAAAATCGATGACACGGGCAATGTGCTCTGGGCCAAGGCATTGAACGAAGGCTCGGAACGTGACGAAGTGGTCGATGCCGTGGCCACCAGCGCAGGCGGCATGGCTGTCGTCGGCACAACCACCAATTATCAAGCACCCAACAATGAAAACAAGATGACCTTCACCGTCTTCGACGGGTCGGGCAGCGTCCTCAACTATCGGGTGTATGACTATACCGAGCAGCTGCAGCCACGCACGATCACCCAGACCGACGACGGCGGCTTTGTCTTGGCAGGCTCGACCTTTTCATTGGAAACGATGGTCGTGAAAGTCGATGGCCTAGGCGGCGTGCAATGGCAGAAGATCGATGCGGGGTCGGTCACTCAGGAGGCGTTTGGCTTGGCGAATGCTGGCAGTGGCATGTTTTTCATGAGTGCAGGCGACTTCACGCACAAGGCCACGCTTTCCAAGCTGATATCGTTGTCGGGGCAGGGCCTGTGCAGCGAAGGCGCGTTGCAGGTCTCCCCTGCTACACGCACTGTTCCCTTGGTCACGATGACCGTCGCCAGCAATGTGGGCACAGCCAGCAACACACCGATCAACTATCCGCATCACAGTTCGACGACGGGGGCCACGACCATTTGCACCATTGTAGCGAACGAATCCCAAGTCCCAACGCAGGTGCTGAATGCCTCCCCCAACCCATTTACCCATCACTTGCAGGTAAATCTGGGCGTGGCCCCGGAGCAAAACGGCATGCTCAGGCTATTTGACCTGCAAGGCAAGCAAGTCGCACAAATCGCTGTTTCACAAGGCATGACGCACATCGATTGGTCATTATCCAGCCTGGCTCCCGGCGCCTATTTCTTGCGGGTCGATGGTTCCAAGGAAGCGATCAAAGTGATGCATCTGGGCGAATAAGTTCAGCTCCAAAAAACGATGCGCCTTTGCGGTTGGCGAGTTCCCACCGCAAAGGCGCTTTTTTTTCTTTCATAACTTTCAACCTTTTCTGAAACTATCGTATAAATGCATAGTTAAGCCCCGAATTTACTATGCACTCCCACACCCCTCCTCCCGCCTTGCCGCCCTTGCATGAGATCGCGCCCGACTTGCTGCGCGTGGACCCCCTCACCCGCGCATGGGTGCTTGCAAGGCCCTTCCTTTTTTTGATCGGCTTTTTGGTCGTTGCATTGCTCTTCAACCCATTTGCCGGCATCCCGCTACTCATTGCGCTCTTCATCGCCAACGTCGGCGCCGCACATGACGTGGTACACAACTGCCTGAAACTGGGCACGCGCTCGACGCATTGGCTGCTGGGCATGTACGGCATGCTGGTGATGAACAGCGGACACAGCTTTCGCATCACCCACCTGAGCCACCATGCCATGTACCCCTCCAAGGACGACCCCGAGGGCGCCGCGTCGTTTGGATCGATCTGGCAATCGCTCTTGATGGGGCCGATGTATGTGCCCAAGCTCTGGTGGTGGGCGATGAAAAGGGCGCGGAAGCAGCCGATCGAGCGCAGGTGGCTCATCGCCGAGGCTTGCATCGGCGGTGCCATCTACCTCTCCTCCATCCTATTGGTCCCCATCACCTTGATCCCCATCATCTATGTCGTTGTCATGACCTTGGGTGCCTGGTTGTACCCGCTCGTGACCGCCTATTTCCCCCACCATCACACCGGCGATGACGAATTGCACCAAGCGCGCACGATGCATGGCCGCATCGTGCCTTGGCTCTTGATCGGCCTCAATTACCACTTGGAGCACCACCTCTACCCGCGTGTGCCCGCCCACAACCTGGGTGCACTGAGCAAGCGCCTGCTGCCCTACTTGGAGGCGCATGAGGCCGACGTGATGCAGGTGCCGTGATTATTGACGTGAGTACCGCAAGAAACGGTCTGGGTAGTGGAAATAGATCGTAAGCAGCGAGCTGGACCTCCAGTTGTAAACGGAAATCTCGCATTGCAATTGTATCGGAATTAAGCTGCCCGACGAATCGTTCTTAAAATTTTCATAGTCTTCGATTACAAAAGGTCTTTCATGGTAGCCAGTCCAACGCGCTATGAGAGGTCTATACAATTGGTCGGTCTTCAGCAGGACGATTGGGACCAGCTGACTCTCGACGACCGAGCTGTCAATCCATTGCAAGGTCGGCCCAAGAAAGGGCAATGAATCGCCGATAATCGTATCTAGCGAATAGGTCCCCGCAAATTCTTTAGGAAGGTAATATTCGCAGGTTGCTCCTCCCCAACCATCTGGGCAAATGCAGCCTCCTTCGATCATCTCACCGCCATTTTCGCATTCGCCCCAATCGTGAGGGAAGCAGCCAGCCCCAAAAAGGACTACTGCTAGAAGCATGGTTAGATTGGCGAAGGACTTCATCCCATGAAGCTCGGAAAATTTTGGACGCAAGCAAATTCGGAATCAATTTTCCATTGCCAACCTCACTGGCAGGACAAATGCTGATTTGATCTCCTTGTGGGATTACAATGGAAACAACGGTCGCTACCCCCGACAAATCCCCGCCAATGCCTCCACCCAAAGCGGGCTCGTGTTCAAACCATCCACCAAGACCAGTTCCTCGCCGCCGGCGGCTTTGAATTCCTCGTTGTACTCGACGCGGATCTCGAAAATGGTTTCCAGGCAATCAGAGACGAATGCCGGGCAGAAAACCAGCACACGTTTCTTGCCTTGCTGGGCGAGGTCGTGGATGACATCGCTCGTGTAGGGCTGTTTCCAGGGCGTCTTGCCGAGGCGGCTTTGGTATGTGATCGTGTATTGGTCGGGTTGCAAATCAAACTCCCGTGCCAATGCTTGCGCCGTGGCATGGCACTGCGCGCTGTAGCAATATTGGTTTTTCTCGCCCCAGGTTGCGCAACAATTCTCGGCTTTCAAGCAATGGTTGTGCTCGTCGGCGCTGATCAATTGGCGCTCAGGCAATCCGTGAAAGCTGAACAAGACGTGGTCGAAGGTCTTGAGATCGTGTTTGCGGCCTTGCGCCACAAAGGCGGCGATCATGCCCGGATCGGTGGGATAGCTGTTGACGAACTCGACTTGCGGGATCGCCTGCCACGTCGACAAGATACGCATGACCTCCTGATGCACCGACCCGGTCGAAGCCGAGGCATAGTGCGGAAACAGGGGAATCACGCGGATTTTCTTCAGGAATTTGCCCTTGAATTTCTCCAAAGCGCTTTGAATCGACGGGCTTTGGTAGCGCATCGCGAGCTCCACTTGGTACGCATCACCCATCGCCACGGCAACCAAATCACGCAATTCCTGTGAGATGTACATCAGCGGGGAACCTTTTTCCGTCCAGATTGCCTTGTAGCTCTTGGCCGACTTGGGAGCCCTGAAGGGCCCGATGATGCCGCGCACCAAGAGTTGACGCCTGATCGGCGGGATGTCGATCACGCGCCCGTCGGTGAGGAATTCCACCAGGTATTTGCGCACATCGGATGTCGCAGGGCTGTCTGGGGTGCCGAGATTGACGAGGAGAATACCGGTTTTTGTCGCTTCCAATTTTTGGTGCACAGTTACAAACCTATGCAACTTCAAAGAAAAGGAAAGTGTTTGGAAAAACTCGATCCTTATTTCGATAGGCAATGCCTAGCTTGATACCTCTATCGATGTCTTTTGGATCAATTCAGGAGAAAATCCGAACTATCCTTCCTGCATTCTGTCCTCATCTGCCCACTTTTTCCTGCGAAGCGCCAGTTTGTAGGCGTCTTCAAATTCCTTGCAAATCGACTTGGAGTGGCCTGGGATCAAAGTATGAATCAGGAAGTAGGAATAATGGGGAAGCGGAACCAATGGCCAAATAAAATTTGAACTTGCAATCGTGATGATCATTCTACGAATCAAATTCTTGCGCATGCAGCCAGGGCAAGCGATGATGTCGATCATCGACCATTTATGATAGAACAACAGGCTAAAAAGCTCATCGATCAAACGGAAATCCTTCAGCGAATTGGTAAGCTCGCCACATTCAGGACAATCGAGCCATTCGGGTACATGCCGCAAAGCGATAAGTACATCGTCGTTATTCATTTCCATCGAAGCTCAAGATACGAATTTTGAATCACCCAGATCGGGGCAGGTCAATCAACGATGCATGCAAATTGCCGCTAGCCCCCAAATCCCGTGGCATGCTGCAAGGGTGCCTCCCGCTGCCGTGTCTTGGTGACAAAGGAATACGAATACAAATTGCGCTCATCGGGGCCGTGACGCTCCACATGGTCGGTGAGCCAATGCTTCGATATCGGCTCTTCAAACCGTGTGTCGCCTTCAAAAACAGCATGCACGATGGTCATGTAAATGCGGTCCACGATGTCCAGGTCCAGGGCCTTGG
>JANMIM010000598.1:0-3013 GCA_031375795.1 Bacteroidota bacterium | reverse complement strand
CGGGCTTGATGTCGCGGTGTACCACGCGCTTGCTGTGGGCATAGACAAAACCTTCAAGGATTTGTCCAAAGAGTTCGCGGAGTTGGACCTCGGGAATCGGGCCCGAGACGTCACGGATGTACTCGTCGAGTGGCGTGCCGTCCACAAACTCCATCACGAGGTAGGCGCCCTCGGCTCCGTCGGTAGCTTCCTCGATGTAGTCGTGGAGGGCCACGATGCGGTCGTGCTGCAAGTGCGCGAGGGTCGCCGCTTCATTTTTGAACCGCTCACGAATGCCCTGGTTGCGCAGGAGGTTGCCGTGCAGGCTCTTCACCGCGACCTGACGGCCCAGCAGCGTGTGCTCGGCAAGCCATACCGACCCCATTCCCCCATCGCCCAGAAAGCGAACAAGGCGATAGTTTTGGATGATTTTACCAGGTTGCAGGCTCACGCTGCGAAAATATGGATTTTTTCGATGGGATGGACTTGGGGAAACCGCTGGGCCTGCCGCTGCACCAAGAATTCACATCGCGTCGGCATTTTCCTGAACCACCATTGCATCGCTGGGCGGGAGCGCTAGACCCAGGCATATTTTTCAACGCGATGACTGCTCAGGTACCGGAAATGCTGCCTACCATTTGCAGAGGCTATCATGAAAGCTTTTCCCAATACCCTTCGCTATTCTTTGAAAACACGACACTCAATCCCCAAATCGCAAACAATATCGCAATCCCGCAGACGACAAGCGTGAGGAAATTGTTGTTGTGAACTTCATTGACGGAATGCATCATGCCGTCGCTGCCTGTCCAATACCTCGATCTACTCGTCGTCGAGCTGGACCCTGGGAAAATAACAGCGAGCACCGAACCAAGGCCAAACATGCCCAATGCGGCGCGCATGGTCCACTTGCTCCAAGACTTGCCGCGCAATATGCCGATGGCTGCAATCGAGATCGCAATGCCCGCCAAGGCGGCTAGGCCCGAAATATTGCCCAGCTCGCGCACGTTGCCTGTCCCGGGCACCCAAAACAGCATGACCCCCGCCACGACCGCCACCCGCGAAAATCGCCGCAATCCCTTGTATTCGGCAAGCGAGGGCTTGGGGCCGTCGTTTGCAGGGACCATTGTCCCCGCCTCGATGCCCGCCCCGATGAGAAATTCCCCGCAGTTTTGAAAACGTCGGGATGGGTCCTTGGCGGTCGCCTTCTCGATGAGCCGCTCCACCGGCTCCGGCACGCCCGGGTAGATGCTACGCGCCTTGGGCAAGGGCTCGTGTACGATGCGGTTGTACACCTTGAATTCGACCGTCTCGCCCTCGTAGGGATTCTGGCCCGTCGCCAACACAAACAATGTGACCCCGAGGGAATAGATGTCGGAGCGATGATCGACCGCGCCGCCATTGACCTGCTCGGGGCTCATGTAGAAGGTCGTGCCCATGCGCAGCCCCGTGCGCGTGAGGTTCATGTCGTCTTCCAGCAATTTTGCGATCCCAAAATCGAGCACCTTGACCACGCCATCGTCGCTGAGCATGAAGTTGCTGGGCTTGATGTCCCGATGCACGACGCCCGCACGGTGTGCATGGTCAAACGCCAACAAGATCTGCTTGAACACGCTGCTCAGTCGCTCGGCGGGCATCGGCCCGATTTCCTTGCGGATGATTTCGTCGAGGTTGCGGCCCTGCACGTGCTCCATCACGAGGCAGACCTGATCGGCTGTCTCGATGAGGTCGTAAAAAGCCACAATATTGGGGTGCTGCAGCTTGGACAGGGTGATGGCCTCCTTGCGAAACCGCGCGCGCAGGTTGGCATTGGAGGCCAGGTGGGGGTGCAGCACCTTGATGGCGACCTTGCGGCCAAGCGCGATATGCTCGGCGAGCCAAACCGTGCCCATGCCGCCCTCACCGAGCTGCGATAAAATGCGGTAATTTTGTATCAGTGTGCCTGGGAACAATGCTTGAATTTTTTGGACAGTCAAATAAACGCATTTTCTAGGTTTCGGTTGCCTGGTGTGGGAAAGAAATTGAATACTGCCGGAATGGCCTTGCATGTGAGCTCAAATTTCCTCACCTTTCCACTCAATCACTACAATTGATAACATGATGAAAATGAAATGGACATTTTTGGGGTTGTTGTTTGCCGTCTTGCTAGCTTCGGCATGCGGCGACCGCTTCGATTACCGACATCGCTATGTCGGCCCTTATGTCTTGACCGACGACGAAGGGCAACCCATAGGCCAAGGATCGAGCGACGAGATGGAAGTATTCATGGGCAATGAAGACGAAATGGTTTTCCACCGTGGCTCCTACAATGTCACGATCGTCCTCTCGATCAATAAGAAAGGAGAATTGGCTGGCATCGATGGCAATACGCAGCTCAAGGGTTCGTTTCTAGACAAGGATCATTTCAAGCTCTCCTTCATTGGTAGATTTGATCTTTTTGGAGTCAAGCAGGAGGTAATACGATGAAACAAAACATGCAAGAAAACATTGATCTTTTCCCATGCCAGATCTTAAAAGTCAAGGCAAGGGTATGGCGTCTCGCCCTATTGCTCTGGCTGCCGATGTTGTTCTTTTCCAGTTGCAAGGAAAAGGATGTACAGGAGCCTTATTCCGGTGACTTTGCCTTCCATACAACGGTCACATTGCCCGGATCCAATATCGAGACCGTCACTGACTATGATGGCCATGTGTTCCTCTCAGAAACTGGCCTGGTGATGTTCCATATCCAGGAAAATCAAATCTTGGAGGTTCTCCTCTCCGAGGACGGAGTCATCAGCAATCCCCAGAGAGGTTTCACTCAGGATTATTGGGAGGGAAAGTTCATCGGCTACGACAGGCTCACATTGTACATCAGCGAGCTAGATCCTTCAAATGGGCAGCTAGATCAAACGACTACGATTGTCGGCAAAAGAAGGTAGTCTACCCATGGCCACAGCGACATTCCCGATCTTGGGAAATCGCTGGTCGGCAAGCTGCCAAAGGGTTGTTGAGGCTTCGGAATTGGGATGAAGGATTGAAGATCGGCACAAATCGCGGG
>JANMIM010000596.1:0-2754 GCA_031375795.1 Bacteroidota bacterium | reverse complement strand
CGCCGACCAAAAAGACGCCCTCACCCGCATCGGCGGCATCGGCCCCGTGGTCGAAAACAAGCTGAACCAAATCGGCATCTACACCTTTGCACAGATCAGCCGCCTCAGCGACACCGACATGGACCGCATCGACGAGGTGCTGGGGCTGTTTCCGGGCAGGGTGAAGCGGGAGAATTGGGTGGCGCAGGCATCGGCATTGTTGGTGTGATAGGTCAAAATGCGCGCTGCCGTAACGCAAAACTGCCCCAACAGTTTGCACCGATGGGGAAGTTGCCAATGTTCCAACAAAAGTAATTATACTGATCGGGATGTTTGCCAGTTGCATGGAAAAACCGAATGTCATTTCGACCGAAGTGGTCGAAGGAGCGAAGCGATGAGACCACGCAGCGGAGAAATCTTGCGGTTTGGGTCAGCCTTATGGTTCAGCGCAGGGTGTTTCGTAGTGTGTTTCGTAGTGTGTTTCGTAGTGTGTTTCGTAGTGTGTTTCTGACACGCAAGATTTCTCCGCTACGTCTTGGTGAATTTGCTGCAGCTCCTTTGGAGCCTTGCAAATGCACCAAGACTTCGGTCGAAATGACAAGCAATTTTGCCTACTGGCAAAGTAAAGGATAAGCAAAAAAGCTATTGAATTTCGGTCACTCCTTCACGATCTTTTGGGTCGCAGATTTTCCCTTGGCCTCGATGCGGATGAGGTAGATGCCACTGGCATAAGGGCGCAGGTCGAGCACTTGCTGGTCCTCGATCGGGCCTTGCGACAGCACCTTGCCTTCCAGATTGATCAGTGTATAATTCACCTTTGTGAGGCCGTCCAAATTCAAGCGAATCTCGTCGGTCGCAGGGTTGGGATAAGCTGAAAACTCAACCGACAAATTGTCGCTGGGATCGACACTCACAAAGAGGGTTGAATAATACGCATCAAACTTGGCGACGTCACCTGAAGCCGACCACGTGCAACCTGCCTTGTTATCGGTAGGGCTCACAGAAACCCTTGGAAAGGCGTTGGCGCTCAGGCCGCCGTTGTTGTATTGGCTGGTGACAATCCCACCACCGCTGAAGTCCAAATTCCAGCGGCCATAATGCAGGATCTGGTTTCCTTGGTCCATGTAGCACAGGTGAAATTGATTGCCGACGGGGTCAAAGGTCAAATCGGGTTGCACGTCTTGGTGTACGCTGCTGATCAAGGTGCCTCCCACCCCGAGGGTCGTAAGGTCGGTCACACGCGTATGGAAAAGTTCGTAATTGGTTCCGTCGCCATTGACATCGTATTCCGCCACATTCACCCATGTCAAACCGTTGTCGGTATTCGCCTGATTGTTGACTTGGCAGGACGTCACCGTATTGCGAAACTTGCCCGTCATGCCCGCAAACAATACAAATGGGGATTCCCAAGTCCCGTCAAAATATGTGGTGGTGCGTGAACGGTAGTGATCGCCCGTGGGATCGGAAGGGCTGTTGCGCAATATCCATGAGGCAAAAAGCCTGCCGTTGGAATTGTAGCTCGACCTGCCATAAGCCATGGATACTTCATTGAAATAGAGCGGCGTAGTATGGAGCGACTTATGTGCCCAGGTGCCACCGGCATCCATCGATGTGAGCACGCAAATGGAATCCTCGGGCGAATGGCGGCGTGAATAAATCACCCCCAGGGCATAAGGACTTGAGCCCACGGCGGGATACAAATAGTCGGTCGTGATATCGCAATCCAAAATCTCGTCGCCCTGTGTATCCAACACAAATGGGTAGCCCAAAAATGCGCCGGTATTGCCATCGAACTTGTCGCAATGCAAGGTGTGATCGCCTCCCGAACCGTTGACATTGTAGACCATGTACAGCACGAGGCTGGTTTGGGTAGTTCCCGTAATCTCAATGTCGACATCTGGGTAGCGCACGTTGGCATTGTTGAAGCTCATGAATTCCTGAAAGGTCGCCCCTCGGTCTGTGGAGCGCATGACCTTCACGCCACCAGAGTTGGTGCCCGCCTGATAGGTGGAAAATCCCACATAAATCCAGCCATTAAAAGCCGTGGTGATCGTCGTATTGTTTTGGGTCTTGTACGGATCGGAATCAACGGTGACATCAGGCCCAAACTGCGCAAAACCCCGCGCAGCCATCAAAAGGCAGAAAACCAAGGGTAAATAGATTTTTTTCATAAAACGTTGTACTTAAGTTGGTGAACAAAAAATGTAGGATACATTGATTGCACAAAGTTCCCTGCGATTGCGGTGCGGATCAATCATTGATTCCAATGGTTTTTGCGTGGCTGGTGGGCGTGAAAATCATTGATATCAATGATTGTTTTTTTTGGGGGGGCTTGTGACATGGGAGGCGGGGGAATGCGCGAATGGAAACCTCGATGTTGTTTGATTGATTCACCCCAAGATTCAAGGTTCAGATATCAATTTGGCTTGTCGGTGAGCCTTGCCGAGAGAACGATCGCGCCGCGCCAGCCATGAGGTCGCAGACGCTGCGCGTGCAGTTCCGACATTCTGTAGGGAGTCCCTTAGGTGCGACCCCTAAATCCCCGCTTGCAATTCCCGCAAATTCCTCCTACCTTCAGATCATCATCATTCTACCCGACTATGCAAAGGAACTTGATTTTGGCTTTCTTCTTGGGGCTGCTGCTGGCAATGATGGGATCGGTACGTGCTCAGTGCCCAGCCTCGATTGCTGAAATACAATGGATTAACAACGATGTCACAGTGGAATCTCCTTTTGTCGCGGGTCGGTCTTATCAATGGTCGGTTTCCGCCCTTG
>JANMIM010000586.1:0-2992 GCA_031375795.1 Bacteroidota bacterium | reverse complement strand
CCAAGGCCGACGACGGCCTCATCCGCCTCCTGAGCAATGTCTGCACCCATCGTGGCAACATCCTCGTGCGCAAGGCTGGACCCTGCAAAGCCCTGCGATGCGCCTACCACGGCCGCAGGTTTGACTTGGATGGAAAACTCGAGTCAGCACCTGGATTTGAAGGCTGCGAGGCATTCCCCAGCGTCCAAGACAATCTCCCAAATGTGCCCATGGCAGAGTGGGGCCCCTTTTTGTTTGCGAATTTGAATCCGCAGCACTCATTTGGCATCTGGACCGCCGACCTCAAAAACTACCTGCATTGGCTGCCCATCCAGCAATTCAGGCTTGACAGCACACGCACGAAGGATTTCACATTTGACGCCAATTGGATGCTCTACGTCGAGAATTACCTCGAAGGCTTCCATATCCCATTTGTACACAAGGGCCTCAACGCGGCGATCGACATCCAGCAATACGAGACCGAATTGCTGGAATGGGGCGTCTTGCAAAAAGCCATCGCCAAGGAGGGCCAGCTCGTCTTTGACTTGCCAGAGGAGTCGCCCGACCACGGCAAGCGCATCGCCGCCTACTATTTCTGGCTCTTCCCCAACCTCATGCTCAATTTCTATCCTTGGGGCCTCTCGCTCAACGTCGTGCGGCCACAGGGCATCTCCAAAACCAAGGTGAGCTTCCTCACCTATGTACACCAACCCCAACTGCTCGGCAGGGGAGCGGGCGGAGACTTGGAGGCTGTGGAAATGGAGGACGAGGATGTCGTGCTGGGCGTACAGCGCGGCATCAAGGCGCGCTTGTACCGCCGTGGACGCTATTCTCCCACACATGAGCGGGGCGTGCATCATTTTCACCGCATGCTCATGGACATACTGGGCTGATGGAAAAGAGCAAAGAAGAACTGCAACGCCTGCTCCAGCTCCTGGAGATCGAGCGCATGGAGGAAAGGCGGCAATTTCGCGACCGCTTCCTCAATACCTCCCTCGACAAGCGCGTGAAGGAAGGCACGAGTTGGTACCCGGTCGTGGTCGAGTCCGAGGAAATCGGATTGGGTGACCGCATCGTCCTGGAAATCACGCGCAATCCCGCCGAGGAGCGCGGCCTGTTTCAAAACGGCAGCATCGCAGCCCTGTGGTGCAATGCCGAGCAATACCGCAAGGACCCGCCCTCGGTCACCGGCATCGTGATCAAGGCGCTCAAGGACAAGGTGATCTTTGCCCTGGATGCCGACGACACGCCCGAGTGGCTCGACGAGGGCAAGCTCGGCCTCGACCTGAGCTACGACGAGCGCGGCTACAAGGAAATGGTCAAGGCCATCAACGACGTGATGTCGGCGCAGCGCGACCGCTTGGCGGTCTTGCGCGAGGTCTTGCTGGGGCAAAAACCCGTCTCGGTCGACAAAAACCTGGCTGGCGCGCCATTTCCCGAACTCAATCCCTCCCAAAACGAGGCGATACAACTCGTGCGCACCGCCGAGGACCTCGCGATCGTGCATGGCCCGCCCGGCACCGGCAAGACCACGACACTGGTGCGTGCCATCGCCGATGCCCTCACACGGGAAAAGCAAGTGATGGTCTGCGCTGCAAGCAACCTCGCCACCGACTTGCTCACAGAGAAACTGGCCAAGCAAGGCCTGCGTGTGTTGCGCCTCGGGCACCCGGCGCGGGTCTCGGAGGATGTCTTGCAGCATTGCCTGGATTTGCAGGTGAGCCTCCATCCGTCTTACAAGGACATGAAGAAGTTCAGGCGTGAAGCCGAGGAGATCCGCAAGCAGGCCACCAAATTCAAGCGCAACTTTGGGAAGGAGGAGCGTGAGCGGCGCAAGGAATTGCTCAAGGAGGCCCGCGATTGCCAGAAACAGGCCCGCGACCTCGAGGATTACATCCTCCATGACCTGATCGACAAGGCCCAGGCCATCACCTGCACCCTCACGGGCGCGGCGACATCCATGCTCAGGGGGCGGCATTTCTCGTCGCTGTTCATCGACGAGGCCGCGCAAGCGACCGAGCCGGCCGCCTGGATTCCGATCAGGCTCGTGGACCGTGTCATCTTTGCCGGCGACCACTGCCAGTTGCCGCCGACCGTGAAGAGCCAAGACGCCGCCCGGGCCGGATTTGCGGTTTCGCTGTTTGAGAAATGCATCCGCCGCCACCCCGATGCCGCCGTGATGCTACGCACACAGTACCGCATGCACCGTGAGATCATGGGCTTCAGCAATGCGCAGTTTTACCACAGCGACCTCATCGCCGATGCCTCGGTGGCCGACCACCGACTGGGCGAAAACCCTGAAAAGCCATTGTTGTATCGCCCGATCGAGTTCCTGGACACCGCAGGCTGCGGCTACGAGGAGAAGCTCAACGACGAGACACGCTCGCTGAGCAATCCTGGGGAGGCCGATATTTTGTTTGCGCACCTCGTGGCGCTCTCCGAGGAATTGCGGGCTCAAAAGGGCTGGCCGACCTTGGGCATCATCTCGCCCTACAAGGACCAGGTGTTGCTGCTGCGCGAGAAGCTGGAGCAATTGCCGATTCCCCACGGATGGCGGCCCTACATCACGGTCGATACGGTGGACGGTTTCCAGGGGCAGGAGCGCGACATCATCTACATCAGCATGGTGCGTAGCAATACCGAGGGCGGCATCGGCTTCCTCGGCGACACGCGACGCATGAACGTGGCGATGACCCGCGCCCGCAAGAAGCTAGTCTTGGCGGGCGACAGCGGCACGCTGGGCGGGCATCCGTTCTATTCCGCATTTTTGGATTATGTGGATACGGTCGGGGCTTACTCCAGCGCCTGGGATTGGGTGCATTTGGTGGGAAACTGAGCCTGCCCGACGGTCACGAAAACCGGCGCATGGTCTTGGGAATCCGTGGTCAGATTCCTCCCTCTCAAAACTGTTTGCCCCCCAAAAACGACATCCTTACTTGGCGCGCTCGATCATCACGGTGCACTCGGTGTGAATGTGCTTCTGCCATTCATCAGCCTCGTTTTCCCAGTCGAG
>JANMIM010000580.1:0-5184 GCA_031375795.1 Bacteroidota bacterium | reverse complement strand
CGCCGACCACGGCACCATCGGCTTGTTTGACGGCACATTCAACTACTTTGGCGGCATGGCGACCACGATCGACGGCGGCGCAACATGGACCACGACCTGGCTTACTGGAACCGGCACTGTGATCGGCGAAGTCGGGCAATTGACGCCCAGTGTTTCCTACGCTGCGCCCGTGAAATTTGGTGCTTACAACCAGCACAAGTTTTTCCGCACGAGCGACAATGGCGCCACCTGGGACACAATATTTGTGCCCGACACCCTTCCCGATGCCTCACTGAGCGACCTCTATTTCAAGGACTTGAACCATGGCGTAGCCATCATGAGTTCATTCACCTCGACCAATGTCTACGAGACGACCGACGGCGGCGCGACCTGGGCGCTGCAAGACACCTTGCCTTGGTTCACGGTCACCGATTTGGAACTCACCGCCCATACGGGCTTCATATCGGGCGATATTGGCAATGTATTCCGGTTAAGTTCGGCGCTGTCGGTGCAGCCGTCTGACCTCGGTGACCTCAATATTTACCCGAGTCCGGCCACCGCAGGCCAGGAAATCCGCTGGAATTCCGCAGCGCAATGGACCAAGGCCACGGTGATGGACATGACTGGAAAAATCGTCGCGCAACAGGAGCTCACGCATGCGGCATTTGAATTGCCGAATATTGTGCCGGGGATCTACTTGCTGCGATTGGAAAATGCTGATTTGCAAGGCTCTGCCAAGTTGATGGTGCGGTAAGGGATATGGGGTTGCAATTGCCCTAGACAGCCACACGCCATCCTTGCAAAATCCCGATGATTTCCAGTAATTGCAAGACAATCGGCTGTGCAGATGCACAGCCGATTGTTTTGCTTTTTGAGGCTTCTCACATGCATCCAGATGAAAACCGATATTTCAAAATTCACTCAAACCATCTTTCTGGCAAGCATTTTCGCATGTCTCTTATTCGCGTCGGGTTGCGGCTTGATCAAGGATAAGAACGATGTATTTATGCCCGCATTGAACCCCAATGCCGCCCCACTGCCTTGGAAACTGCCGACGGATTATGCATTGAAGCTCGACTTCCATCCGATCCACATCGCCGCCACGCAATATGGATTTGTGATTGCAGGTTATCCGCATGCGCGCCATACGCTGCTGCTGCGCGGCTATGACTTTGGAGGCAAACAACAATGGGAAAAAGCCTGCGAAGGATACGTCTATGGCCTCTCCGCGCGCGAAAACCGCATCGTGATGATGGTCAATGAGCAACCCTTTGACGGGGACAGATGCCTCTTGCGCTTCCATGACGCCAAGGATGGGGCCGTGCTCAACGAGGTTTCGCTCGACAACAATCCCATCTACCCCTACAATAAATTTTTGCGCTTGGCACCCGATGGCAGCATTTACCTGCTCAGAGACGGGACCTTCCATCGCAGCATCCTTGAAAAATTGTATCCCAATGGCGAACACCATCGCGATGTCGAAAAACCCTATATCCTTGAGAAATCGGAGCTGAACGACATTGCGTTTGGGAAGGATGGCACTTGGTACATGGTCGGCGCGACGGGCAAGATCAAGGACACGCTCATTTTTGCGATTGCAGATACGAGCGATCGGGTGACAGAAAACTATATCTACCCCAACAGCCCTTTCAGTGGAGGCGACGTGGTCACGGTCGCCGATGACGGCACGGTTTGGGTCATGGGAAACCAAAACCGCAATCCCAACCTATATTGTGCACGCATGGCTGCCGACGGCAAATGCCTCAAGATCACACAATCAGAAATCGCACGCAAACTGTCCCGTGCAGCCGCTATCCTGAAACTCAGCAACGGCCACCTGCTCATGCTGGCGCGCGGCATCCAAGGCACAAGCAACAACGATCCACTGCACGGCTATTTCACCGAGCTCGATTCCGCCGGGACGATCGTACAGGAAAAATTCATGGACTTCGGGGAAATGCAGGAAATGAACGGCGCAATTGCCATCGATGACCATCTTTGTTTGGTGATGTATTGCAAGGAAGATGACGATGACGCGGGCTGGGTGCGGGTGCTGGGGTTTTGAGGCCAACTTGCGGCTGGGGACCTACGGGAACTGTGATCGAATCGCTTGACCTACGATGCCCTAAGTCCATCAATGTCCCCTGCATACCGTTGCTTCCCATATACGACCGTTCCTCCGATGGCATGAACACCGCTGCGGTTTTGATCGTATCATTGCATTCAAAGTCTCCCTCATGAAGCTCACACAAGATCAGTCCACCTCGACTCCTCACATCGCCATGCAGCATGTCGCAAAGCATGCGCAACCACAGCACGACGGCACGCATTCGGATGTCGAGGCGATGGACAGGGGGAACCCGCTGTCGGGAGCGCTGCCGGCTACATCCGTCCTGGCCCAGCAACCTTTCATTCAGTCCAAACTGGAAATCGGAGCCGCAAATGACCCACTGGAACACGAGGCCGATGCCATTGCCGACCGCGTGATGCGCATGCCCATGAGCGGGGCGGCATTTGCGGGAGTGAGCGCGCAACGCAATATGGGCATCCAACGCAAGTGCGCATCATGCGAGGAGGAAAAAATCCATAGAAAACCACAAACACAGGGGAGTGAAGCGGTTGCCACTCCGCAACTGAGCAGCCAAATCCAAGCCACGAGAGGCGGTGGTCAGTCCCTCGATGGCCAGACGAGATCATTTATGGAATCTGGCCTAGGCACGCACTTGGGAAATGTGAGGGTCCACACGGGAGCTGATGCAGCGCAAATGAACCATTCCTTGGGCGCAAAGGCATTTACCGTGGGCAATGACATCTATTTCAACCAAGGACAATACCAGCCCCATTCGCAACAAGGCAGGCATTTGCTCGCGCATGAGTTGGCGCATACCGTGCAGCAGGGCGCAAATGGGCTGCGCCTGCAACGCAAATTGATCTCTGGGCAAGACAATTTTGGAACCTATCTTTTTGATGACGAGAAATGCACATTGGGCTACAAACAAGATTGGTACTTCCAGTTTGACATCAAGATCACCGACGAGGAGGCTACAGCCTTGATGGCGATGGCCGAGGAGCAGATTCCCAAGTACTGGTCACGGAAATTTCCCTTGAAACCGCAAGCCACCAAAAGCGGACAAAACTGCGCCTGCAATGAGGGAGGCGTCGCTGTGGATGTAGGCATCAAAGCGAAGAAGGGTAAAAAAACGGGGAAAGGCGTTCAGGTGCAGGTCGTCGAACAAAGGCGCGGCTCGATGAACCCGACTTCGGGTACCATGAAGGTGGAGCATGGGGTGGCTTCGAGCAGCTTCAGGCCAAAACCATGGAAGGGTGGCGTGCGCTTCACACTCGTGCACGAGTTTGGGCACACGATCGACCTCAACGATGAGTACATTGGTTGGACAGGATTTTTTGTGCCGCCTGTGGGCAAGGACGAGCACTCGGTCATGCACACAGGGACTGAAGTTCGACCACGCCATTACAGCTATTTTGGAAGCTTGATTTCATTGGATACGCCGGGTTGTTTCTACAGCCCCGACGGCATCCGTCTGCCTGCCGTGGAGACGCCCGTGGAACAGAGCACCAACTTTTGGGGAGGCACCACCGCGCAAGATGGCCTCAAATGGCCCGGCATCGAGATTTACCGTGATCCGAGTGCGCTCTACACACGCCGTTTGAGCAACACACGCTTCATGGGACTGTTCTACCCCACCACGGGCATGGTCGCCTTCCAGGGACCAGACGTGCATTCGCCATCCATGATCGGCGGTACCTTGGGCTTGAAACTGGGACAGATTGCCCATCCATTGACTGTAAACATCGGCACCGGATTGGTGACCAATCCCGCCAAGCCCGATGCAGGCGTCTACATTCCCGCCAATCTACAAGTCGGCTTGCGCACCAATAGTTTTGAATTTGGGCTGCGCTATATGCCGATGGTCAATCTTTTGAAACCCTCAGATGTGCAGCATCTTTTTGGGGCGGGATTGGGGTTTGAGTTCAAATAAACGACAGATTGACTCTGGCATTTTTGGGAAACCATGAATCTCATCCCCCGGGCACCACGTCCAGCAATCAGTCTGGCAACACGATGTTCGCAACGCGTTTCAAGGAATCTGCCCGCAAACTATCACGATCATTGCAAACAGAGGCATATTCCAGTAGCATTGTTTTATAACCTCGCGCAATGAACCTATTTTGCTCGATTTTCAAGGCTGCCTGATAAAGCCTGGAAGCGAGTTTGAATTGACCCTCGACCTTTTCCAGCACGTCGCTTTCTCTGGCCTTTTCTGAAGCGAGGTCGGCAAATGCCTTGATTTGCCACAATTCTCCGGTTGCGATCAGTCGTCTTTCGTTTCCAGGCCTCAATGAGAGCAGGTCTTCCAATTGGAACTGTTGCAATTGCGCGAGGCTCAGCTCGGCGTGTTTTCCTTCGTCGTGCCATGCTTCGAGGATGCGGTCGATGCGCAGGTCGAGCACCTGTACCGGGTTGAGACGCCTACCGATCAAAAGCCTGTCACCGCTTGGAGAAATCGATAAGCAGCGCACCGGGCCGAATGTAGACTGTAAGGAAACAAGTGCTTTAGGATTTTTGAGGTCCCAGGCCTGTGTATAACTAGAATTGTTGCGGTTGCTTCCCGAGGCTGCGAGCAGGTATTTATCAAATGGCGAAAAGCAAATCGAATTGACTTCCTTGGCTGCCACCTTGATGGTGACTTCATTGAGGCGTGTTTTTGTATTCCAAATTTTCACTGTTTGGTCATAGCCTCCCGAGGCTAGGTATCCACCATTTCGGGAATAAGTCAGGCAGCTTACATTATCCTTGTGGCCAGCAAGTGTATAATCTAGGGACCCGTTTCTTGTTCTCCATATCTTGATGGTCCCGTCTGCCGATCCAGTGGCCAGTCGTCTTCCACTTGGCATATAGGCGATGGTCAACACCTGCCCCTTGTGCCCACGTAGCGTATCTTGGGCGATTCCAGTATCGACATCCCAGATGATAGCATCGCTGCCATTTGAAGAGGCGAGTGTTTTTCCGTCAGGGGCAAAGGCCACCGAATTTATTTCCCCTCACTCCTGTCCTAAACAATTACTGAAACGGGCATAAAAAATGAGCGGAAATGGCTACCTTGTTTTTGCACCACAAAAATAGTCATCCCGCTCATGAGCAATATTACAATTTTCGCCCAAATGGTCAGCATCCTTCCTCGA
>JANMIM010000579.1:0-2651 GCA_031375795.1 Bacteroidota bacterium | reverse complement strand
GTATTTTGGCGGTCAATCTTCAGGGCTTTGAAATCATTGTCCTTGTTGAGCAAGGCTATCTCTGCCTGTTTTTTTTCATTTTGGTATTTGCCTTCCATATCTGCCATGGAAGAGGAGCTTTTTTCATTGAAGTAGCTTTCCACCAGCTCGGTATAGGCATGCTGATGAAAATAAGCCTTCTCCCATTTGCCTGTCGCCGCGTAGGCCCGCGCGAGATTGGAGTGGATGTTCACCAGACCAGAGGCGCTTTGATGCTCCAGGGCCATTCCATAGGCTTCCTCACTGTAGCGCAAGGCTTCTTTGAACTGCCCCATTCGGAAGTAGGTGCCCCCGACATTGTCCAGCAAAAAGGCAGTGGAGCTGTAATCCTGACCTGCACGCGTGATCGCGATTCCCTCATGAAAATAGGCCAAGGCGTTGTCAAAATCTCCTTTTCCCCTGTAAATCAAGGCGATGTTGTTGTAACAACAATGCATCGCCCGATCGTTTTGCACGGCTTTGGCCAATTCCAGGGCGGTGAAATAATAATACAGGGCAGAATCCAGTTTTTCGGCACGATCCATCTGATTCCCTAGGCCCAGGTATGTCCAGAACAAGGCAAGCGTATCCTTTTCAGGTTCCAGCAACAGCAATGTCAAGGCCTCATTCTCATATTGTTTCGCCAAGACAGTGTTGTCCGTCTCCAGGTAAATCGTCGAAATGCGGTGTTTGGCTTCACCCATCGCGCCTGTATCCCTGACCGACTCATAGTACCGCAATGCATTGAACCCCGCCTTCAAGCCCCGGTTGTAATACCCTTTGTTCATGTAGGCCCTCGCCAAGACAAATTCTGCATCCGCTTTCAAATCAGGCATCCCCCCTTGCTCAGCTTCTGCCAAGGCAAGCTCCGCCAGGCGCATCGAACTGTCCGGGGCAGTCACCAAGAGACTGTCCGCCCGCGCCAAGCGGGTGGCAATTTTTGCTTTCCCCACAGGATCAGCCCCTTGGCTCCACAACATGGACACCGCACAACCGGCAAAAACGAGGAGGAAAAGGAATCGGAGATAGCGCGTCTTCATGTATCGTGGACGAATAGTAGGGGGTTCTGACTTTGACCCCTCAAAATGCCGATTGTTTTGCAATTGGGCAAATTGGGGGTGAAAATTGTTGGGGGATTGGCAGTTGCCTGTGCCGGAGAATGTACCTAGTGCAGTGAGTCCGAAATCACTGTACCGCTGGTCTCATCAAGGAAAATTCGAAAGTGAGACTCCGCTGCTGCGTACCGCACAGCGGTGGAGTCGAGCGTCTGTGGTGGTGCAATTTTCTATAAACGTTGGACCCCGCTGCCGCGTACCGCAAGGCGGTGGGGTCGTTATACGCTGGCCAGCAATGGTTTTGATCCATTGGGACCCGCCGCGGCGGGGTCAAACCTTTATAGCTTAAAAAATCCCCCTGATTCCATCGATCCGCCCGTGGCGGATCGAACCTTGGCCCAAATAGTATTCGGAGATCGTATAGGTATTTTGAAATCGTGGCACTAGCCCACCTCCCAAAACCACAGCCTCAAAAATATTTCATGTCACCCATATTGACATGAATAAATTTCATGTCTATATTTGTGACATGAATATACAAGGGAGCAGAAAGTACGAGATGAAGGCGCGGTCTGCATCGGCGGCGCAGACGGAAGCGAATATCCTGAAGGCGGCGGGGGAGCTCTGGATGAAGTATCCCCTCCACGAGATCACCTTGGAGCGGATCGCCGAAAAAGCGGAGACCACCGTTCGGACGGTTCTCAGAAAATTTGGTTCGCGCGAAGGGGTGTTTGAGGCGGCGATCGGGCAAGATGTCGCGGGCATCGAGGCCATCAAGGATACCGCCAAGGTGGGCGACATACGGCTTGCGGTGGACCTGTTGATGCAGGAGTACGAAACGACCGGAGAGGCGGCGGTCCGCACCTTGGCACTCGAGCATACCCTACCGATCATCGCCGAAGTGCTTCAGCATGCCCGTAAGATCCATACTGCCTGGTGTGCACGTGTTTTTGCGCCGTATCTACCCTCGGAATCGGATCCCAACTATCGTCTCCTGCTCGGCATGTTTTATGCGTCCACGGATGTGAATCAATGGAAGCTGCTGCGCAAGGATTTGGGCTATTCGGAGCAAGAGACAGCGGAAATCCTATTTCAAAGAATGATTGCAATCACCAAAATCAAAATATCATGAAAGTCCTCATTGTCACCATCGAAGGGGGAGGAAATGTGCCTCCGGTACTGAATCTCACACAACAACTCATTCGGAGCGGCCACGCGGTGACGATCCTGAGCGAGCCCTGGTTCAAGGAATTGGCGGAGGGAATCGGAGCGCATTTTACCCCATTCACAGAATATTTCACGAAGACCGACCGCACCCATGACATGTTCCAAGATTGCAACCGGATTTGCCGAGTATCGCAGAGATTTCTCGCGCGAATACAGGGCTCGGGTTCGAACTCTCTTGCACAGTAGCTTCAAGCAAAACGCGTTGACCGTTCAATTGTGTTTCCGCTTCGATCACTGCCGCATTCGACGGAGCTTCAGGATTGCGTGTCAGCGTGCCGTCCTTAGCGATGATCAAGCTGGGATGCGACTGCGTTCGCTGTGCTTCAGCGATCTCGCGAGTTCGATCAATCG
>JANMIM010000555.1:0-2376 GCA_031375795.1 Bacteroidota bacterium | reverse complement strand
AAAAAACCAGGGAGCAAACAACCAAGACAGGTAGGATGCCAAAAATTAGCCCCAAAGGCAACCTGTCCTCGGTCCAATCCAGGATCGGGTACATGTTGTAACCCGAAAAATAAACGAGGTCGACGGGGTAAATGAATTTATGGACATGCTTCCAAAGCAAAAATCCGCTGTTGCCGATGCGCTGCCAATTTCCTTGAACCAAGTCATTGGTCGCCATGCAATTTCCCAATGTTTGGCTTTCCAGGTAACCCTTGGCGGCGACGGGCGAAGGCGAACCCGGCATCTTGCCAGTGAAGGCAAGGAACACGAGCATCAAAAACAGCACGATCAGCGGGTATTTCAGCAGTGCAATCGCCTTTTTTTTCCAATCGCCCTCCATCAAGAAAACGACAGCCATCGGCATCACCGCCAGATAGGTCAAGCTCCCTTCCTTGGACATCACTCCCATCGCCAGAAACACGGCCGAGGCAACCAATTGCAGCCACTTACCCGAACGGTAATGGCGCACAAAAAGATTGAGCGCCAAGAGGCAAAACAGCATCGCCAAGATTTCATCACGGCTCTTGATGTTTGCAACGACCTCTGTATGAATAGGGTGTACCAAAAACAACAAGGCAATGAAAAAGGCCAATGCCGCATGATAATCGGGAAATAGTTGACGCAAGGTGCGGAACAAAACGATCACCAAGAGCGCAAACAAGAGCACGTTCATGAAGTGTCCCGCCTTGGGATTCATCCCAAACAGCCCCACATCGATCGAGAAACTCGTCATCGCAATCGGGCGGTAGCCCGTGAAATCCTCGAAATTCTCACGGGTACGAAACACAAAATGATCGGGAATTCCCGCAAATCCCTTTTGCACCCGTGTGTTGTACACGATCACAATGTCGTCGTCCCAAGCATAGTCGTGGCCGAGGGTATTGGCAAATTGCAGGAAGGCCAGCAGGAACAAGGCAGCCACCCAAGGAAATTCGGGGTGCTTGCTCAGCCATTGTTGCAACTTTTCCTTCACTGCTTGAATCTACTTTCTATTCCACAAAGCGCCAAAACCCTCAGTAATCAAACTCAAACCAAGTGTCGTGCGCAGCATCGTGGCGCAAGACGGGCAGGTAATCGCTTTGGCGGCGATGCCATTTCCAGAGAATGGGCGTGTGGCGATGGTAATATTTGCGGGTCGAATTCACTTTCCCCGATCCCCAGACACTCGATCCCAGCGAATCCGGCGCATTTTCCCAAGTGCCCAATTCCAACGTGGAGATTTGCGGCAGGGCCATGCTTGCCATCTTGCGAAACTGATCGGGCAGATGTTGAGCCGCATGGCCTGCCTTGTCCCACAACACCCTGCGAAAAATCTGCAAGGAGGCTGGCAAATATTGCTCGATCTGCGTCGCCGTGGCGTCACGAAAACGATCAGAATCCCAACGATAGGGTGCCATTTGGCGAGACAAAGGGATCCCTTCAAAATCTGAAGGAATTCCGGACAACCAATCCATGCCCGGAAATTGCCTAAAAATGCGGCCGACGCTTTCCAAAATGCACGTACGAAGCGCAAAGTGTTGGGTGATCAGGAGGACCAATTGGCCAGAGGAAGCAGCGACACCTTTTTGAAGTTTTTCAAATTGTGAGCCATCCGACTCCACCATTTTGGCTTTGCCAGCAGCAAGAGCCTCCCAGATTTCTGCGGAAAGCTGACCTGGGGCAACCACAAATATCAATTCCAGACCGGGGTATTGCTGGGAAAACATCTGCTCCAGTGTATCAGATTGATCCAAATTACCGCAGGTCACCACCACAGAAATCGTGGGCAGGCGATGCTCAGGCAAATGCAACAAGGCCGCCGATTGTGCACCAACATAATATTCAAATTCCACGGTCATCGGGTCGTCTTGCAACCACACCGTTGCCGATGGCACCAAGCGCAATGCATCGCCTGGGCTTTGCAAATGCAGATTCAACTCCAAAGGCATCGAGGTCGCCTCAAAACCCAGCAGGGCTTTCCCTCCCCTGCGGCGTGTGAGCACCCAGGGCCGATCCAAAAAAGACCTGCTTTTTTGCCCCAACAGGTCCACCGCAAAATCATACTCGGAGAGCGCTGGGCAAATTTGTTTCAGATTGATCGCAAGCGGCTCAAAATGTGCATCATACACCGCCAAGGAATCCGACTTCCTCCCAAAATTCCACCTCCGATTTCCCATCAAAAGCGGCACCTGAAACAGCCCCTTGGTCTTGGACGTCGCACCAAAATCTTCAAAATTGGTGCTCAGCGAAAATCTCGGATAAGCATAATATTTCTCTTGATGGATCAGGAAAGCCGCACAAAGTTTCTTCCAGCTGCTGGCAGACCATTGCTGGATGTATGCAGGGAGAATGGGAAGC
>JANMIM010000549.1:0-4635 GCA_031375795.1 Bacteroidota bacterium | reverse complement strand
CGACCTTGCGCAGGTCTTCCTCAAAATGAGCGGCGATCGATCCGACAAAATCCACAGGCACGAGCTTGTGGTTGGTGAAACACATGACATGTATTTCCAGGAATTTACGCATCCCCTCTTGAACCATTTTCTGGATGTAGGGCTCGGAGCGGTGGTCTGAGCAGAACCGGGACAAGGAAGCCAGATAGACGTTTGCATTGGGGTCGGTGTAGACCTTCTCGACCATCGTCTTCATGTTCATGCTGTATTTCACGCCAAATTGGGCGGCGAGGTGCACGGGCATGAGCTTGTAGAAGAAGTCGGCCAGCAAACGCTTGCCGTAGTAGCTGCCGCCGCCCTCATCTCCCAAGATGTAGGCCAAGGCAGGGACTTCCTCGTAGATGGCCTCGCCGTCGAAGAAACAACTGTTGGAACCCGTGCCGAGGATACAGGCGATATGGGGCACACCCTCATAGGTCGCCAGCGCAGCTGCGTCCAGGTCGTGCCCGACATGCACTTTTGCGTGCACGAAAATCGCCTTCAAACCTGCCCTTACGATGGCTTTGAGCTCAGGGCTGGAGGCTCCTGCGCCATAAAAGAAGATCTGGGAGACCTTGTCGGCATAGGCAGACAGGTCTTTGTGGAGGCGCAAATTTGCCTCGATGGTGGTTGCGTCATGAAAATAGGGATTGAACCCCATCGTCGCGCACTCCAGGATCGGCGTCTCGCCTCGCAGCAAGACCCAATCGCATTTTGTAGAACCGCTATCAGCTATCAGTATCATTGTGGTAACAAATAATCAGATGGATAGAATATGGGCGATGCGCAGCATGTCCTCGTCAAACTCCTGCCCTTTTGAAATCGCCTCTGCAAATGGTGTGAACTGGATTTTGCTGCTGGAGATGCCTACCATTTCACCGCGACGACCTTCAAGCAGGCCCTCGACGGCGGCGACTCCCAAGCGGCTGGAAAGCACGCGGTCCAGGCAGCTGGGGCTGCCACCACGTTGTATATGGCCCAAGATCGTGACCTTGGTGTCGTAGTAATTCAGTTTCTTGTTGACCTGATCGGCGATATGGTAGGTGCGGCCACTCTCCCCAGCCTCAGCGACGATCACGAGACTGAATGATTTGCTGCTTTTCCAGTTGCGGTCCAGCACCCTCACAAGCTCCTCGATGGATGTCGGGCGCTCTGGGATCACCATGGCCTCGGCGCCGACGGCGAGGCCGCTGCGCAAGGCGATGAATCCGCTCTCCTTGCCCATCACCTCGATGAAAAACAACCTGCCGTGTGAAGCTGCGGTGTCCCTGATCTGGTCGATCGCCTGCACGACCGTGTTGGTGGCCGTGTCAAAACCGATGGTGTAATCGGTGCCATACAAATCATTGTCGATCGTCGCCGGGATCCCGATGATGGGGATGCCAAACTCCTCGCCAAAAAACTCAGCACCTGCAAATGTGCCGTTTCCTCCGATCACCACAAGGGCATCAATCCCTTTCTCCACGAGATTTTGCCAAGCCTGCAGCCTGCCTTCCTTGCTCTTGAATTCCTCGCAGCGCGCACTTTTCAAGATCGTGCCGCCTCGGTGGATGATGTTGCCGACCGACCGTGCGGGCATGTCCATGTACTGTCCATTGATGAGGCCATGATAGCCCTGCATCACGCCGACCACGTCCTTGTGGTAATAACTCGCCGCCCTCACCACCGCTCGTATGCAAGCGTTCATCCCTGGAGCATCACCCCCGGAGGTCACCAAACCTATCTTTTCGATCTCCAAACCCATCCGGTTTTCATGTATTCTAAATCGGGAATGAAGTTAGTGTCATTATGACACTAATGCAAACAAATATTCGGGACTGACTAAATAATTTCGTTTTTTTGCCCCTGAATAATGCAGCGAAACGCATATTGATCTCGAATGTCTGAACCAATTTCCACCGTTGGGAGCCTGAATCCGCACATCTCTGTGGACTGTGTGATTTTTGGATTTGATTTTGAAGAGCTTAAGGTGCTGTTGATCGAGCGCGGTCTGCCCGACGGGTATGAGCTGGGCAGCCAGAAACCCACACTGATGCTGCCAGGCGACCTCATCTATGACAACGAGAATCTCGACCAAAGCGCGATGCGTGTCCTCAAGGCGCTCACGAGCTTGGAAAACATCTTCCTTGAACAATTTTCTGCCTTTGGGGAACCTTCGAGGGTTTTGAAGGAGCATGACCGTTCGTGGCTCTTGTCCATGCGGGAGAATCCAGATGCGCGCGTCATCACGATCGGCTATTATTCCTTGATTCCCCTGGACAAATTCAAGCCCTCCCCTGCCTACTATGCCCGTAGCGCAGACTGGATCCCGGTTTCTCAGGTTCCAGAACTTGCATTTGACCACAACGACATCTTGAATACGGCCCTCTCGCGCCTGAAGTACAAGGCCAGGGTCGAACCGATCGGTTTCGAGTTGCTGCCGCAGAAATTCAGCCTCGGTCAATTGCAAAAATTGTATGAGGCCATCTTGGGCGTGACGCTCGACAAGCGCAATTTCCGCCGCAAGATCATGAGCCGAGGCATTTTGGAGGAAATGGAGGAAAAACAACAAGGCGTGCCTCACAAACCCGCCAAATTGTACCAATTTGACAGCTCTGAGTACGAAAAACTCAAAGGAAATTCATTCGACTTCCTGCTTTGAGGCGACTGTGCAGTACACGGTCGAGCTCGCATTTCCAGGCATCGCCAAGGCTGGCCCTTTGCTCAATCCATTCTGATGAGCTTGCCGGTGGCAGTCTCCCCTGCGGCCTTGATTTGGAAGATATAGGTTCCTGCGGCCACCAACTGCCCGCTCCGGTCGCGTCCATTCCATACAAATTCCTGCTCCCCTGAGGCGACATTTTCGAGGAACTGCGCGTGTACACGCTTGCCCATGAGGTCCATCACCTCGATCGACACTTCACCTGCCATTTCCAATGAAAAGGCGATTCTCGTCTCATTTGAAAACGGATTGGGGTAAGCGACAGGCTCCAATTGCAGTCCCACGGCATTGGGTTCCAATCCCACCGGCGGCAATGTCACGCTCAGGTCAGGTTTGGGCAAGCGCACATCGGTAAAGATGCGAAAGTCGCCCGGCGTGAGCGTGATCGTCATGTTCACGTCGGTGACGTCGATGCTGTCCCCTGCCATGTAGTTGTACCACCGGCCCGTGTGCTGAAAGCCCGTCCAAGTATCCTGGTTGTACACGTCAAAGTTGCCGATCACCGTCACGTTCATCGCATTGCTGTTGACGTGGATTTGCTTCTGCTTGCCCCAGGCCGAGATGTCGTAGCTGCTACTGCGAAAGGCGTCTGGGTATTTTGTCTTCAAATTGATGATGGCCGCATATTTTTTGTACAGCAATTGCCGTGGGCCATTTTGCAGGTAGGACCACCTGATCGGCTTGGGGCAGGTGCGGCAGGGCACATCGATGCTCACATCGTAACCAAGTTCCTGGAATTGCCACATCATCTTGGGGCCTGGGATCGTCGCCCAAAATGCCGCGATGGCGGCCATGCGTTTCAGCGCGACCACGGTGTCCCTGCAATCATGGGCTGGATTGGCGGAATTGCCAAAACTGTAGTTCTCGACCATGATTCGCTCCTCGTCATGGCTCTCGGCAAAGCCCACGAGGTTGTGAAATGCCCATCCTTTTGCCTGGTAAGACATGAAGGGAGCAAAATCCGAATTTTGTTCATAGCCCATCGCCGCTTGGTAATAAGGCTCGGAGGCCTTGCCCCACAGCATCATGCCGTGGTTGGCGAGCACGGTCTCCTCGTCGTTGTTGCCGAAGTGCTCCAAGATGAAGTACTTGCCGTAGTTCAGCGCCCAAAACCTGGAAGCCATGCGCTTCAAGATGTTGATGCGGCTCTGGTCATAGTTGCTCCAATCGCCAATGTTGGCCGTATATGTGTTGGTAAAGCCTTTGGAGAGGTCGAGTCGATAGCCATCGACGCGGTATTCTTGCGCCCAGTAGCTGAGCACGCTGTCAAAAAATGCCTGGGTATAACCGCTCTCATGGTTGAAGTCGTAGCCGAGTCCCAGTGGGTGTGGCGCGGTGATATTGAGCCAGGGATTGTTGCTGGCTACGAGTCCGGTGCCACGGTCTTGATACAGTCTCACCAGCGGACATTGTCCAAAGGCGTGGTTGAACACCACATCGAGCACCACGGCCATGCCTCTTGCGTGGCATTCATCGATGAATTCCTTGAGCTTGACTTCGCGGCCATAGTACTTGTCGGGGGCAAAATAGTAGGCGGGCCCATAGCCCCAACTTTGGTTGCCGTCAAATTCATTCACCGGCATGAGCTCGATGCAGTTGACGCCTAGTTTCTCGAGGTAGTCTAGCGTGTCGATGAGGGTGCCGTAGTCGTGACGCAAGACAAAGTCGCGCACCAGCAACTCATAGATCACCAAGTCGCGGTTGTCGGGGCGCTGAAAATTGTTGATTTGCCAGTTGTAATCGGGCTTGTTGGTCTGGAGAATGGAAACCAACTGTGTGGTCTTGCCAGAGGGATAGTCGATGAGGTTGGGGTAAATGAAGTTGTTGACGCCATTGTCATTGAACTCATCGAGCACCTTCTCGGTGTAGGGGTCGCCGATCTTGACCATGTGGTCTACAAAATATTGGAAGCGGTA
>JANMIM010000548.1:0-3173 GCA_031375795.1 Bacteroidota bacterium | reverse complement strand
CGACCTCTCCAAGGTCATGTTCATCGCCACCGCCAACTCCCTGAGCTCCGTGCATCCAGCCTTGCGCGACCGCATGGAGATCATCGAGATCACGGGTTACTCGCTGGAGGAAAAGCTGGAAATCGCCAAGCAGCACCTCGTGCCCAAGGCGCGCAAGGAGCACGGCCTCAAAACCAATCAACTTAAGATCGCCGAGCCAGCCTTGCGCCGCATCATCGACGGCTACACCCGCGAGTCGGGTGTGCGCAACCTCGCCCAAAAGATCGCCCGCATCTGCAGGGCGACCGCCAAGAAAATCGTCGTCGATGAAAAGCCGTCGGTGACCATCAAGGCGAGCGAGATCGAGGAGATTTTGGGGGTGTCGCATCATGAAAATGAGCAATACCAGAAAATCTCGACGCCCGGCGTCTCGATCGGGCTGGCTTGGACACCGACCGGGGGCGACATTCTCTTCATCGAGACCTCGCTCAGCCGCGGCTCCGGGCACCTGACGACCACAGGACAACTCGGCGATGTCATGAAGGAGTCCGCGACATTGGCCCACAAATACTTGAAAGCCAATTGCCAACGCTTTGGGATCGAGCATGAAGTGTTCAATCATTGGGACCTGCACCTGCACTTCCCGGCGGGTGCGATTCCCAAGGATGGCCCCTCAGCGGGCATCGCGATCTTGAGTGCGATGGCCTCGGTGTATTCGCAACGCAAGGTCATGCAGCGCCTCGCAATGACCGGAGAGATCACCCTGCGCGGCAAAGTGCTGCCGGTAGGCGGCATCAAGGAAAAAGTGCTCGCCGCAAGGCGTGCCGGCATCAAGACGATCCTGCTCTGCAAAGACAACAAAAAAGACGTCGCCGAGATCAAGGCCGACTACATCAGTGAGCTCAACATCGTGTATGTCGAGCGCATGGAGGAAGTGCTGGAGCACGTCTTGGAAAAGACGCGCGTGCCTTCGGCCATCGACCTGATGGAGCCTGTGCGGGAAGCACGCAAACGCAAGCAACTGCGCGATGATGCCGATACGGGCTTGATGGTCAGGCATTGAGGTGGGTGGGCGATGGAACTCGGAGGGTTTTTTGTGAACGGGTATTCCTTTTTCTTCGCTGATTGCTCAACTTAGAGTATGGTAGATCTATTAGACGAGATTAAAAAATTAAGCGTCGAGGAACAAATTCTCTTGATCACCAAGGCTTGGAACAATATTCCGGGTAAAAATGCGATTGCTGAAAAGCCTTCAGCTGCGATGAGGGAATTATTGGATGCACGACTTGAGTCGCATCGCCAAAACCCCGATGCTGGTTCATCGGTCGACGAAGTAATCGCTCGAATCAGGAATCGGTGGTGATGCGTAAAATTTTGGTGAAGCCAGAGGCTGAAGAAGAGCTTACTGAAATTGCCGCTTTTGAATTCTCGATCGACAAGCCCAAATCCTCATCCCACCACCTTCTCCCGACCCAAGATCGCCTCGACATCCAACTGTATGATTTCCCCGACCTGGGCGAGGGCCTTGTGAAATGCGCTCCCGATTTCATTGGCCTTGAGTCCTCTAATGCGCTGAAATACAATTTCTTGTACTTTTGAAAGGTCGGGTTCGATCCCCAGGGGTCGGATCACTTCGAGCACTTGCCGAATGTTGGTGAGGGCCTCCTCGCGGTTGTTGCGGCTCGGGATGCTGTCGGCCAATCGCCTCAAGCGATGATTGACCTTGTATTGAAATTTCTCGACGTCGATCTTGATGTTCCACTTTTCCAATTCCTGCACGCGGCTTTTGAGTTTGCGCACAGAAACGCGACGGTCTGAATCTTCAAATAGACTTTCCAATTCACTGTTGAGTACCTGCTCCAGGTTGCGGCGCAATATTTCCGGAACCTCGAGTCCCGAATCCCGCATCACATTCATCAGGTTGTAATTGCGGTTGTTGATTTTTTGGTAAGACATGCTCGCCTGCAACAATTCCTCTTTCAGCATTCCATTGAGGAGGTTGAATTGCTCGTCTTTGAACATGTCAAAAAAGGCAAATGAGCGCTGATTGGGGATGGTGTGCAGGAGCTCGATCACCGCCGACAAGTTGCTGCGGTCAAAGGCCTTTTTTAATTGCGTGGTGAAGTCGCGGTAATGCTCGGTATCCCATTCCCCAAATGTATGCCCGATCACGTGGTGCTGCCCGAGGTACAAGATCACGAAACTGAAGGTTTCCTCGTACAAGGTCACCTTGGAGCGCACCCGCGTCACGCCAAGCACAAGCCTTTGGATACCAGCATTGTAGCGTTCAAATTCGTCGTTTTCGCACTCGTAATTGAGGACTTCCTGCTTCTCGCTGTCGTCGCTGAAGATCGCGCGCAAGGCATAGTGCATGCCCACCTGCGTGAGGTTCAGGCGGGCGGGCGTGACATATTGCGTGTACACCTCCCGCGCATTTGCAAACTGCGGCAGATTGCTGGGGGCTTTTTCCAGGATGTCCAGAAACGCATCCTCCAATTTGAGGCCAAAATAAAATTCAGCGAGCTGTATGCCGCGATTGGCATATTGCAGCACCTGCACAGGCTCGAGGCCCGATATTTCATCAAAAAACCAACCGCAGCTGGTGTACATGTACAGCGATTGGCGCTGCATCTCGAGCAAGCCGAGGATGTGCGTCTTGTCGGATGCGGAGTGTTCGCCGGGCACGTAGGCGCGCAAGAAGGCCTCTGCGCGCTGTATGCTGCGTTTGAGCGGTACTTTCACATACTCGTTGCGCAGGGCCCAGCAGTTGGGATGGTATTTTTCCATCTCGTATTCAAAGATGGCCGCAAATTGATCGCGCAGCCAATCGAGTGCCTCCTTCAAAGGTGCACGCCACTTTTGGTTCCAATCTGCGTTGCCGCCGGTGCTGCATCCGCAGTCGCTGCGCCAGCGCTCCACGCCGTGTACACAGCTCCAGGAGCTGTTTTCCACGATTTCGACTTCATATTCGGTTGCTGCGAGGCTCAGGTATTGCGCATAATTGGTGAGCTTGGCCTTGGAATGTGTTTCGATGTAGTTCATCGCATAGGCGAGGGCCATGTCGCCATTGCGGTGGTGATGCCCATACGTCTCGCCGTCGGTCGCAATATGCACCAATTGTGGGTCCTTCAGCTCGGCATCGAAGCCGTTGAGAAGGCTATTGGCAAAGCGCTTGCCGTCTTCCAAGATGCCGC
>JANMIM010000522.1:0-1662 GCA_031375795.1 Bacteroidota bacterium | reverse complement strand
ATGCTCCCCGACTTTCAGTAAGGGCCGAAGTCAAGTATTGCATTGTGAAAAGAGCTGCCCTCCGATGGTCAAATCAACAGTCTCTAGCCGTTAAATATGCCGAAAGAATCGTTTCCATATTGGACAAAACTCCCTTTCTATTGCTGGACAATGACTACAAAACCATCGCGATTCACTCTCTTTACTTCATTGGAATGTATTCTGCGGCATTTAGAAGATTTGATTCGGCCTTTGATTGCGTAGAGCGACTAAAAGCCGTAAAAAGCTTGCCAGTGCCAATTTTTGAGCGGCTTCATTCTCTGGAACTTCAAATCGCGCTTGAGCTAGGTGAATATGATAGCGGTGTTAATGTGATCGAACGGATTTCGGAAGGCTTGGAAGCCAACGAGTATAGAGTGCGGGGAGATAGAAAAATATCGTATTACTTCCAGATCGCGCAATTCTACTTGTTTTTTTCCGAACCTGAAAAAGCATTGCCTTGGGTGCTTAAAATGAGAAGTCTGGAAAATATCGACCATAAGCGGGATTTACAAGATTTCGGAGAAATCTTGTACTTGATCTGTCACTTTGACTTGGCGAACTTTAAGTTTCTCATCCGATCAGAAATAGACAAAGCGCTGGGCTACCTTCGTAAGCGAAATGCATTGACCGTTTATGAAGAGGCCATTATTAAGGGTTTGCGAAAATGTGCGAAAGCAAATACCGTTCAAAATCGTAACAGTAGGCTTATTCGCCTTCTGGGGAAACTTGAAACGATCTTGGATGCTCCCGAATTAAAATACAAAGGAAACTTCTTCCAATTTGCAACTTGGATAACTTCGCACCTCGAAGGAAAAACGCCTATTGAAATCCTGAAATCATCTGAACCCGATTTGGATTAGAGATCGACTAAAACCACAACGATGCTTCCCGACAAATAGCTAACCCTGAAGGTCAAAGAAGGCGGCGAAGTATTGAGGAAGTCGATGGTGAGCTGCCCCTGCAAGTATTTCACGACCATCTGCCCTTGGTTCAGTCCAAAGTTTTGCTGCCCCCAAGACCTAGCCTCGCGGATCACCATCACTGCAAGTGGCGCGGGAACCTGACCGCCATTTTGGAGCCAAGTCAGGAGCCATTGCGGCGCGTTAAGGTTCGCCCAAGGGTTATTCCCGTTTCCACCGTTCCAGCCTTGCTGGGAATTGCCATTGCCGTTCCCGTTGTTCCCAGAATTACCTTGGGCATGGACAAAGGCGAATGAAAAGAAGAGCAATACCGCGAGGAATAGGATTTTTTTCATACTACCTAGATAAAATGGTTGAAAAATTGACATTGCAAGGTAGCCAAAAAGGCCCAAAACCGCCAACATGCTACCCTGAAAGTGGACATTTTGCAAAAACGGCAGGGAATCTTACATGCTATTTTGCGGAGAATGGGTTCGGAATGAATCACGCCCCGCCTGAATGCGGTTTCCTGCAACCCAATCCCTGAAAGTTGCAGCCATTTAATCCCGATCAAGCAATTCAAGCCGATTGAAAATATTGCCTCGGCTTTGACGTAAGGTGTCAAACACTGGTATGATATTGCATCAAGGGTTTCAGGCAGGGGCATGGAGTTTGTGGATGCGGCAAGAATCGAGCAAGACGGGGCAATGGTGGAATCCGTGGGAGGATCAAGCCAAGCCCA
>JANMIM010000521.1:0-2845 GCA_031375795.1 Bacteroidota bacterium | reverse complement strand
AAGCACGGCAACATCCCGTTGTAATTGCGAAATTGGCTCAGGTTTTCCCGCCGCTGCAAGTCCTAGGGTTTGATGGCGTCGAATTCATCCTTCACCTGTCACGTCTTTCCATGATGGTTGCTCAGGGTCTCGCATCGGCATCGCATCTCCAGGGCAATTCACTGGCTGCATCCTTGCGCTGGTCTTGGACGATGACGACTGCGGTGATCGTAGGCATGGCATATTGCGCTGCGCCATGAAAATTCCACTGCCGGCCATCCTCGACTTGGAAATGGAGCGCAGTTGGACGCGGCTGCGGCGATTGAATCTGCTGGTGACGGGCGCCTACTTCTTGTGCTTTTTGTTGGCTTATGCTTGGATGCAGGCCCATGTTGCGGACGAAGCCCTTTTTTTTGGGCAACAGCTCAGCCTGAGTCGCGCCTTGCTTGCCACAATGGGCCTGCATTTGGCGGCGACGCTCGTCCTTCAAAGGCGGCTTTGGGGCTATCGTTGGCGGCAGTTTTTTGGGGAGCCGAGTTCGCCGCATGCCTTGGCGCTGCTGAGGATTGTCTTTTCGACCACGACTTTCACGCACCTCATTTTTTATGTGCCCCACAATTGGTTGCCGCTTGCCTCCTTGCCGCACAGTGCGCGGCAGCCGCTGCCCTTGATCGGCTGGCTCATTGATATTGTGCACATCTCGCCGACGATCTACACGGTGGCGATCGCTCTGGGCATCATGTTCAGTTTCTTGGCGGCCATTGGACTCTGGACGCGGGCTGCATTGTTGGCTTTGATTCCGCTCACCATTTATTTGTTTGGTGTACCGCAATTTTTCGGGAAATTGAGCCATTATCACTTTTTTGTATGGATCACGATGATTTTGGCATTTACGCCTTGCGGCAAATTCTGGTCGGTCGATGCCCTTGTGCAGCGCCTACAAGGCATCCGAGTTTCGCGTGGCCCGAGCATGGAAAATGCGATGGGGATCAGGTGGTTGATGCTCAGTTTGGTAGGGATCTATTTTTTCAGCGGCGTTCACAAGCTCTATGATGCCGGATTGTTTTGGGCACTGAGCGACAACCCCGTGAATTTATTGCGCACCGAGTGGTTGGAGCAATTTGAGTCGGTGCCGCTGGTGCGCGTGGACCTCGTGCCGTGGCTGTGCAAGGCGGCGGCCATCGGGGTCATTGTGTTTGAATTGGCCTATCCATTTATGCTTCTGGGCACGAAAAGTAGGCGGATTGCAGCGCTGGAAGCCATTGTGTTTCACAACCTCAACGGCTATTTCCTGAAAATCGACTTCACATACTTGAAGGCAGCCCATATCCCATATTTCAACTTGCAGAAACCGATCGATCGATTGCGCAAAAAGCAGCATCGTTGGCAAGCATGGCTGCTGTTGTTTCTGCTGACAGCGGCGCTGGGCTGGTTTTTGGGAATGTTGTTCATGGCACCCATCGTGTTGATGGCTGGCATCGTCGACATCTCTTGGCAACGCATCGGATTGCGCAAGCGGGTGGCGATGCTGCAAGCGATTGCGCGGCGATTGCCTGCCCCCAAAAACCTGGCCACAAGGCAATTGCAGGCCCAAAGGTGGCTGCGTTGGAGCATGCGAACAGGCATCTTGCTCATTGTCCTCAATTGGACATGCGGGGCACTGGGCATTCACAGTTGGCCATTTTCGGCCTATCCTTACTATACTTTTTTGCGAGCTGATACGGTGCGGTATGGTTGGTTTATTCCCCTGAACGAATCAGGAGCCGCGATGGATTTGGACAGCGCCGCCGAAGCTGCCAATTTCCGCAAGGAAAATATCCTTCCCATGGCCGAACAAATCGTGCAGGCTTGGGAAAATGATCGCTCCCAATTGGAAGGCAAGATCCTGCAATGTTGGTTACGTTGGCGCACGGAGGTTCCTGCCTTGCAATCCGCCCAAAAGGCGCATGTCGTGATTCAGCAATTGCCCTTGGATCCATCACAATATGGCCATGTCATTTCAGAAATTGAGCTTGGAGAATTGCGCTTGACAGGCAGTGAATGGCATTTTTTTCCAAAAATTTGAGTCGGGAAGATGCCATGGGTGGCTTTAGGGAATTGAGGAATGAGCAGCCAAGATGAGGTCCATTTGCACACCATTCTTACATAATTGACTCATTGTGAGTCGTTTTTGAAATGAGATTGATTTTCATCCAAAAAGGGGCTATCTTCGGAACTTTAGGAAAAAATTTCGAAATATGAATCCAATACTCAATCGCAATCTATACTTCGTCAAGGAATTCGTCCATGCTTTCAAAGCAGCGAATAGCTACGATGTCATGGATCCCGAAACCAAAGAAGTCATCCTGCATTGCCGGGAAGAAAATATGCCTTTTTTCACCAAGGTGCTGCGTTTCACAGACTACAAGCGCATGACGCCATTTACGGTGACGATCAAGACCCCCAGTGGTGACCCCGTGCTGACTGTGAAGCGCGGCTGGACCTTTTTCAGGTCGGTGGTCGAAGTCCTGGACGAGACAGGGCAATTGGTGGGGACTTTCAGGCAACGCATGATGTCGATCGGCGGCAAGTTTGACTTGCTCGCACCCGATGGCAATCTACTCTGTACCCTCAGCGGCAAGTGGACGAGCTGGGATTTCAGCTTTGAAAAAGACGGGGTGAAATTTGCCCGCGTCAACAAAAAATGGGCTGGCCTGGGAAAGGAACTCTTTACCACCGCCGACAATTACATGCTGGGCATCGAGGATACCGTGGCCCCCAATCACCCCATGCGCATCATGATCATGGCGGCTGTGATGTGCATCGACATGGTGCTCAAGGAGTAAGCATGCTTGTGGCCAATGGAATTGTGCAATGAAAAAAACAA
>JANMIM010000495.1:0-14241 GCA_031375795.1 Bacteroidota bacterium | reverse complement strand
GGATCCATGTCGAAGCTGGCCTCGATCTCACCTTTGCGGTAATAATAACGCAAGACGATTTCGCTGCGCAGTAGCTTGGAGATTTCATCCTTGAAATTGATGAGGTCTTCTTGCTTTTCCTTTTGTAGCTTGGCTTCCATCGCCTTCATGTCTGCGGTGAGCTCCTCGGTGTAGTGCTCCTCCTCGACGGTTTCCTTGAACTTGCCGAACTCTTTCTCGGTCTTGGTCTCAAATGTGAAGGCCTGGCTTTTGCAGAAGGCCACAAAATCGCTGTAAATCTGGTCGGTGATCTTGAACTCCCTGGCTCCGCCGATGGTTTCGTGCGTGGCGCGGAAGTGTGTGGCGTAGTCAAAGATCAAGTTTTTCTTCAAGAGCTCCTGGGAAACGGTGTGCAGCTCGGGCAGCTTCACCTCGATGTCGGGCATGATGCCGCCGCCGTCCAGCACCGTGCGGCCGTTGTGGGTCTTGAAGGCTTTTTGCAGGCTGTCTGGAATCTTGCCGACACTGCCATCCTCGTTGCGGTTGCTGTAATCGATTGCCTGGATGCAGCGGCCGCTGGGAGTGTAGTATTTGGCGGTCGTGATCTTGATTTGGCTGTTGTAGCTCAGCGGCCGGGTGGTCTGCACGAGGCCCTTGCCATAGCTGCGTTGGCCCACGATCACGCCGCGGTCGAGGTCTTGCATCACGCCCGAGACGATTTCAGAGGCGGAGGCCGAGCGACGGTTCACCAACACGGCAAGCGGTATTTTTTCATCGACGGGCATGTTGCGGGCGGTATAGCTTTTGAGCGATCCCTCCATCTTGCCACGTGTCTCGACGATCATTTCATCCTTGGGCACGAAGATGTTGCTGATGTCGATGGCCTCAAAAAGCAAGCCACCCGGGTTGCCGCGCAGGTCGAGCACGACGGCCTTCATGCCGGGATTCTTGGCCTTGAGGTCCTCGAGGGCGGACTTGACTTCCTTGGCGGCATCGGCCGTGAAGCCGGTGAGGCTGATGTAGCCGATTTCGTTGTCGATCATGCCCCAGTAGGGGACGTTGAGGATCTTGATGTCGTCGCGCTCGACATCGACCGACAGCGGACTGCCTAGCCCCTCGCGCTCGACGGTGATCTTGAGCTTGCTTTTGGGTTGCCCGCGCAAGAGGTCGCGCACGTCGATGTTCTTGACGTTGTCGCTGTTGATCTTTTCATTGTCGATCTGCAGGATCACGTCGCCGGCACGCAGCCCTGCCTTGGCGGCGGGGCTGTTTTCGTAGGGCTCGGAGATGATCACCTTGTTGTCGCGCTTGATCACCATCGCCCCGATGCCGCCATATTGGCCGGTGCTCATGAATCGATAGTCCTCGATCTCGGCGGCACTGATGTAGTTGGTATAGGGGTCCAGCGACTTGAGCATGGCCTCTATGCCCGTGCGCATGAAATCGGTGGGCTCGATGTCATCCACATAATTGGAGTGCACCTCGCGGTACATTTTCCCAAAAATGTCCAGATTCTTGGAGATCTCGAAGTATTCGTCACCCGCAGGGCGGGCGACATAACCCACGGCAAACAACATCACTGCCGGAACCAATGCCCACAACCACTTGCCTTTCTTGATCATTCTGCTCATGTCCTTTATTCTATCTTGTGCCTAAGACCTTGATGATTGACAAACGCCCAATGCGTCACAAAAGTACTTTCGCGTTCGCATTCTGTGGGCTACGGCGAAGTAGAACCACAGGTTACAAATCACTTGCCATCTGCCGTCGCCGCCCTTTTCCCTCGTCCACCGATTTCTCGGCAAGTCAGGGGATCGGGTCGTGTCCATGGCCACCCCATGGATGGCAAGACATCAATCGCCGCACAGCCAGGTAAAAACCCCTGAAAGGGCCGTGCTTTTGAAACGCCTCGATGGCATACCGGGAGCAAGTGGGTTGGTAGCGGCAGGAAGATGGAAGTAGCGGAGATAGTGCGATTTGGTAAAAGCGCACCAAGGCTATCATCATGTAACTCAGTAGTTTCAAAACTTCTTCGCCAGCTGCCGCATTACCTGCCGCATGTCTTGCTCTATTTCGATAAAACTACGGATTTCCCTTGAATTGTATCTGATCAGGAGGGAGAGATTCTTGCCTTTTTCTTGAAGCTGGGCAATCAGGGCCGCTTTGTGCAAGCGGTAGGCCTCGCGCATGCGGCGTTTGAGCAGGTTGCGGTCGGCCGCGCGCTTGAAATCGCGCTTGGTGGCGACCATGGCGACTTGGCAGGGAGACTCGACCAAGTCTGCTGGCAAATCAAAAAGAAAGGTCACACGGAGACGCCCGGCGTAAAACGATTGTTTGGCGTCGACCAAAATAGCAAAGCTGCGCTTGGAGCACAGCTTTTCATTCTTGGAGAATGTATTCTGCAAGACCTAGTTCCCTCAATAGAGGATTCAGACCTAGCAGGCTCAGTACTTGTGGCGATGCTCGTCGCTCACGGTGAGCTTGTGACGGCCTTTGCGGCGGCGAGCACTCAATACGCGCTGACCGTTTTTGGTCTCCATGCGGGTACGGAAGCCATGCTTGTTTTTCCGTTTCCGCTGAGAAGGTTGAAATGTACGCTTCATCTTTTTACTCTTTTTTCCCGAACAGGGGACGCAAAATTAAGAAAAGAATGTGGCGATGCAAACCCAAGTCGGAGATATCTGGAAAAACTTGTGGAAAAAATTGCCGCCGCGGCATTCTCGTTTCACATGTCTGGGATTTGTGGGCTTTGGAAGGCCCTACCATTCATCGCCGTCTACCTCGTCCAGCATTCCAAGGTAGGTGTGGTACCGGGATTCGGGAATCTTTCCACTCAGCACTGCCGCTTTCACTGCACACTGCGGCTCGGCCTTGTGGAGGCAGTTTCCAAACCGACATTCGTCCAAAAATGGCCGCATCTCGGGAAACAACGGGCCGAGCTCGGTCTTCTCAAAGTCAAACAACTGCATTTCCCTGAATCCCGGGGAGTCGATGATCGATCCGCCAAAGGGCAGTTCAAACATCTCTGCAAACGTGGTCGTGTGCTTGCCACGACCTGAAAAATCGCTCACGTCGCCGATCTTCAGCTTGAGCTCGGGAGCCACGAGGTTCACCGTCGCCGACTTGCCTGCACCCGAGCGTCCGACGAGAAAGCTCACCTTGTCCTGCATCAGCGTTTTGATCGCGAGGGCATAAGCCTGGTCCTTGGCGGAGATGGCATGGCATTCATAGCCGGCACTTTCGTAGATTTTCTGGTATTCTGCGAGGCGAATCAGGCCATCGGGGCTCAGCAGGTCCACTTTGTTGAAGAGGATGATGGGCGTGATGTGGTAGGCCTCGCAGGTGAGCAGCAGCCGATCCACGTAGCCCAGGGTCGTGACAGGGTGCTCGATGGAAAAGAGGATGATGGCCTGATCGATGTTGGCGCAGAGGATGTGCGCGCGCTTGCTCAGGTTCACGGACTTGCGCAGGACATAGTTCCTGCGGTCCTGGGTCTCGTAGATAGAGTAGCCGCCCTCTTCCTCGTGGGTGAGCAGCACGTGGTCGCCCACGGCGATGGGGTTTGTGGTCTTGATGCCCTTCATGCGCATCTTGCCGCGCAACCTGCATTCCTCCACCTTGCCATCCGCCATCCGCACCAGATACCATAGCCCGGTCGAGCGCAGCACGGTGCCTTGGATGGAACTTCCTGCCGGGACGGTCTTGGGTGTGCGATTTTTTCCTTTGGCCATGTGGTTGGGTCGCTTAGCTCGGGCGGGCCCAGAGATCGCGGTTGCGTAGTTGCGCCTCTGTGGCCTCCGGGTTCACGACCAGCAGGTGATGGTAGTGGCGGTAGCCAGCCTTGGATTCCAGCACGAGCTGCTCGAGCTTATTGGCACGGAAGAGGTGGAGCGTCAGGTCCTCGTCGTCCTCGAGGAAGCGCAGCAGCGGCTCGACTTCGTTGGCGTTGGCGCGGTGGCCTTGGATGGCCACCAGAATGTCGCCCGGGCATAGCCCTGCCTGCTCGGCGGGGCTGCCTTCGTGCACCTGCTTCACGACCGCCCGGCCACCATCCTCGTCGATGATGAACCCATAGTCGCGCTCGGCGGTGGTGGCAGGGGAGCTTTCCACGAGGGCCAATCCCAGGTAGTCTGCCGCATCGATCAGTGCAGGCTCCATCGGGATCGTCCCGCTGATGTAGTCCCTGAAATAATCGTCCAGCGAGTGCCCTGCATGCGCCTCCGCGATTGCCTTGTAGTCTGCGCGCGTGTACCCGATGCCCGTCTTGCCAAAGCGCTCGTACATCTCGCGCATCACCGTGTCCAGGGATTTTGCATTCTTGGAACCCCGGCGCACGATCACATCCAGCACCAGCGCCGCCAGTGCACCCTTGGTGTAAAAGGAAATCTTGCGGTTGGGCACGCCCTCCTTGTATCCGATCAGCCAGGACTCAAAGCTGCTGTGCTCGAGGCTGATGTGGTCACGGCCATTGTTGCCGTAGTGCTTCCTGAGAAACGACTTGTTGAAGACCTTCAGGAATTCGTCCAGTGACCAGACCCCGCATTTGAAGACCAGCAACTCGCCATAATAGGTCGTGACGCCCTCGGTGATGTAGTGCAGCGCCGAGTACATCTCGCGGTCGTACACATAGGGCTGCATGTCTGCCGGGCGGATCGCCTTCACGTTCCAGGTATGGAACAGCTCATGGCAGCTCACGCTCAGCAGGTCCTCGTATTCATCCACCTCGTCCAACCGGAAGCCTGGCCCGAGTGCGATGATCGTCGAGTTGGTGTGCTCCACGCCGTGGTAGATGCTTTTGTTGTGAATCTGGAAGAGGAAGTGGTAATCCTGGGCAGGGAAGCCACCAAACATACGGATCTGGGCCTTGATGAATGCTTGGAAATGATCCTCCAGGCTGCGCCATTGTGGCTTCACATCGCCTTGGAACCAGATGTTGAAGGGCACGTTGTCGACGACGAAGGCGTGGTGTTGGAGCGTTTGGCTGGCGATGAGCGGCGCATCCACCATCAAATGGTAGTTGTCGGCGTGGAGGGTTGTGCCTTCCTGCCGCAAGCCGCAGGCGATGCGGTAGTCCTCGGGCAGGTCGAGCCATAGCTGGCAGGGCGCGTCGATCTGCGTCGCGTCATACATGAGCAGGTTGCAGGGGTTGATGTAGACCTGGTCCTGGTCATAGAGGCTGCCGCCAGCGTCTGAGACGATGGCGTAGTACTTGTATTCCAAGACCGCAGCCTCGCCATTCATTTCAATTTGCCAAGTGTGGGTGGCCGTTTTGGTCACCTGGAGCAGTTTTCCCGAAGCCGACCAAGCACGTGCATCGACAATGCGCTCGGCATACGGCGCATTTTCATAGCGACCCGGCCGCCATTTCGGAAGATGAATATCCTGGGCGCCAGTGCGGGCTGGCAAATCCATCTGCACCCTGATGAGGTGCAGCTCCGGCGCATCAAAATAAAGGCGATAGTTCATTGACAACGTGCATCATGCAATTGGGCAGCAAATCTAGGAATAAAATGGAGGTGGTGGGGCAAAGGCTTTCCACGCAGCGATGACTATAAATTCATAGTCAAGTCGATGTGACTATGGTTTTATAGTCAAGTTCGGCGATCATGGGATATTTGCAGGCACGGGGATTGAGGTTGCTTGGTACGGATATCGTGGACATTGGCTCTTGGTAAATCAGCATCCGCCTGAGCCCGCTGCATATCAAGGTCGTGGGCGATGACCGCATGACTTTGGAGCAGTTTTGGCAGGAAAGGAAGGTGCTGGCGGTTTGGGAGGATTGAATGAGCGATTGTCATTGGATTTGGCAAGCCTTGAACTGAGCAACCAGTTCCTCGATTCTATTTTTTTCCTTATCTTTCATCAAAGATTGAAGAGATGAAAGTAGCCGACATCAGAGATCAACTGCACGTCCAAATCGATCAGATTCAGGACGAAGTTTTTTTGCTTGAGCTGAGCGAACTGGTCAAGTTGCAGCTCGTTCATCCTATTCCTTATGAGCTGAACGAAGCGCAATTGCAAGCCATTGAAGAGGGGCGGGCTCAACATAGGGCCGGGCTGGGAATTCCACATGAGCAAGTGATGGAGGAAATCGATTCATGGCTGAAAGACAAGTAAAATGGATGCCTCGGGCACTCACGGAATACAAAAATACCCTCGAATTCTACAGCCAAAGAAACGGTAATTCTCAATATTCCAGAGGCATTCACGCTGCGATGAAACGACGGCTTGCTGCACTTCAGAAGTTTCCAGAAATCGGACATCCATGCGCTAAGGAGAACATTCGCATCCTAAATGTCGCTGGATTCGGCATTTTCTATGAACTTGAAAACGATGAGCTATTGATTCACTCATTCTGGGACCACAGGAGAAACCCAAGTGAAAGATTCGATCATTTTTAGGCAGACTCCACGCACACTCCCCCCTCAAACCTCCGCCGCCAACCTCGACCCCTGATCAATCGCCCGCTTAGCATCCAGCTCAGCCGCCACATCCGCCCCCCCAATCAAATGGACGCGAATGCCCGCAGCCTCCAGCGGAGCCTGCAAGTCCTTCAGGACCACTTGCCCGGCGCAGATGATCACGTTGTCGACTTCCATGACTTCGGTCTTGCCGCCGATGGTGATGTGCAGGCCGCGGTCGTCGATTTTTTCGTAGGTCACGCCGCCGACCATCTGTACCTTTTTCATTTTGAGGCTCGCGCGGTGGATCCACCCTGTGGTCTTGCCGAGTTTGTCGCCGAGCTTGCCGTCGGTGCGCTGCAAGAGCGTCACCTGCCGCGGCGAGGGAATCGGCTGCGGTTTTTGCAAGGCGCCCGCCGTTGCGTAGCTCTGGTCCACGCCCCATTCCGTCATGAACTCGGCGATGTTTTGGCTGGGCACATGTTCCGCATCCGCCGTCAAAAACTCCGCCACGTCAAAGCCAATTCCGCCCGCGCCGATGATCGCGACGCGCTGACCGACAGGCTTCTTGTCGCGCAAGACCTCTATATATGTGAGTGCCTTCGGATGGTCCTCTCCGGGCAAGTTGATCTTGCGGGGCTTGACGCCGGTGGCCAGGATCACTTCTTGAAAGCCTTCGGCTTTCAGCATTACCTCCGTGGCCCGCGTTTCGAGGCGCAATTGCACGCCTGTGAGCGCGATTTGTTGGCCGTAGTAGCGGATCGTCTCGTAAAATTCCTCCTTGCCGGGCACTTGCTTGGCCATGTTGAATTGGCCGCCGATCTCGGAGCTCGCCTCAAACAGGGTCACGTCGTGCCCGCGTTGCGCGGCCACGGTCGCGAAGGCGAGTCCTGCGGGGCCTGCGCCTACGACCGCGAGCTTCTTCTTCTGGGTCGTCGGCAGGTAATTGAGTTCGGTCTCGTGGCAGGCGCGCGGATTCACGAGGCAAGAGGAAATCTTGCGTTGGAAGACGTGGTCGAGGCAGGCTTGGTTGCAGCCGATGCAGGTATTGATCTCGTCGGCGCGGCCTTGCTCGGCCTTTTTGGGAAATTCGGGGTCGGCGAGGAAGGGCCGCGCGAGGCAGACCATGTCGGCATGGCCGTCGCTGAGGATTTCCTCGGCGCGCTCGGGGGTGTTGATGCGGTTGACGGTGATGAGCGGGATCTTCACCTTGCCCATGAGGCGCTTGGTGACCCAGCTGAATCCTCCGCGGGGAACCATCGTCGCGATCGTGGGGATGCGGGCCTCGTGCCAGCCGATGCCCGTATTGATGAGGCTGGCGCCAGCGGCCTCGATTTTGGTCGCGAGCAATTCGACTTCTTCCCAGGTGCTGCCTTCCTCGACCAGATCCAGCATGCTCAGACGGTAGATGATGATGAAGTTTTTGCCGACGGCCGCGCGGGTGCGTTTCACGATTTCGATCGGGAGGCGGATGCGGTTTTCATAGCTGCCGCCCCATTCGTCGGTGCGGAAATTGGTGCGCTTGGCGATGAATTGGTTGATGAGGTAGCCCTCGCTGCCCATGATCTCGACGCCGTCGTAGCCGGCTTCCTGGGCCAGTTTGGCGCATTCTACAAAATTCTCGATGGTGCGCTCGACGCCACGTGCAGACAGTTCCTTGGCCGTGAAGCGGTTGATCGGGGCCTTGGTGGGCGATGCGCTCACGTTGAAAGGGTGGTAGCCATAGCGGCCCGTGTGCAGGATCTGCATGCAGATCTTGCCGCCTTCCTTGTGGACGGCGTCGGTGATGATCTTGTGTTTGCGGGCGGTGCGGCTCGAGGTGAGTTTTGCGGAGAATGGCGAGGTCCAACCGCGCCACTCGGGCGCGACGCCGCCCGTGATGATGAGTCCTGCGCCACCTGCTGCACGTTCGCCAAAATAGGCAGCCATGCGTTCATAGCCATTTTTGGCCTCCTCCAAGCCTGTGTGCATCGAACCCATGATGATGCGGTTTTTGAGCGTCGTGTGGCCCAAATCGAGCGGTTGGAAGAGGTGCGGATAGTGCGTATTCATGCAAATTGCCAATTAATCAGATCCAAAAAGCGTCCCAAAATACGGTTTTTGGCCGAAATGGCACCAAAAAAATGTATGCATGCAGACTATTTTTGAGGGAGACCTGTGCAATCCAAGGGTGCATTGCCCCAAACGAAATCCCATTTACCCCATTTGAAAACTCGACCTTGCTGTTTCGGTAAACACAAGCGAATTTTGCATAAGGCACAACAACTATGTGATCCTTTAGTGAATTCATAAACGCCTGAAAAGAAGTCATGAAAAAAAATTACACCACCCTAGCCGTTAGTCTTTTGTTCCTGCTTGCCATATTCGGGTTTCCCGATGGGTTGCGGGCGCAGTGTACGCCAAACCTAGGAATTACTGGGCCCGGATACTACCCCTCGCCGATGCCCCACGCCTGCAAAGACTACTCTTATGGAACACAGTTGGACATCGTTTTTCCGGTCGACACGGTGATTTTTGGGAATACCGTTCCTTTTGACTCTTTCGTTTTGAGCAGCGTAACAAACGTGCCCGCCGGCCTCAATTTTGACCTCAATTCCCCTAGTGGACACTACGTCGCTAACCCTCCTTCACTTACTAGGGCATGTGCAAATGTGTCTGGGGTGCCCACTGTCAGCAATGTCGGTGCCGATACCCTGGAGTTGAATTGGACATACTTCGTCACCGTATTTGGTATGCCGTCCCCTTTAACCGTGACGGAATATGTCCAGCTCACGGTCTTGGAAGGCCCTGTCGTTGGTTTTTCGGCGACTTCCACGGGATTGGACGTCACGTTTGTAACGACAAGCCTTGGACTCTTCGGCCACTTCTGGGATTTTGGAGATGGTGCCACGAGCACCTTGGAAAATCCCGTCTACAGCTACGCGGCCCCAGGGGTTTACAATGTCTGCCTCATGGCAGACGATGGGGTATGCCCTACGACATTTTGCCAGACGGTCACCGTCAGTTTGACGGGTGTTTCGAGCGGTTTCTCAGAGCAGACACGTGTTTGGCCCAATCCAGCGCGCGACAATTTGAAGGTCTCTCTGCCCGGCATCGACCACGGGACAAGGCTGTCGGTACAAGACATTTATGGCAAGACGATCTTGGTTCAAGCCATCAAGGCTGGGGAAACCCAAGTGGAATTGTCGCTCGATGACATTGAAAGCGGCACCTACTTCTTGGTATCCGATGGTGAGCAGGGGCGCAAAACGATGCGGTTCCAAGTCATGCGTTGAACCGGGGTACTACTAGGCTTTGCTCCGTGCCTTCATGCTCCATGTGAAAGTGAATTCGCAGATGGGCTCCTTGGCTTCGTTGTAGCCGATCACTGGGCAGAGCACCTCCACGGCTTCGCCCGTTTCGGCGGCCTGCTGGACCGCAGCCTTGATTTCCTGACCCGATTCGCAGACGAATGTGGTGACTCCGACCGCCTTTTTGGTGAATTTCCCTGTCTGCTGGCCCACGAGCAGGGAGATGGATGGCTTCTGCTTGAAGGTAAACATGGTGAGAATCGCCCCGCTGCTCATCTCGGCTGCCATCCCCAAAACCGCCCAAAACGTCGAGCGAAACGGGTTTTTGTTCAGGTGCTTGTATGGCACCGTGACCACGCAGCGGTTTTCATTCAATTCCCGCACCCGCATCCCGATCCAAAATCCGAGTGGCAATTGCGAAAACATCGCCAACCGGAACTTGAAAGGACTGGTGAAAGCCTTTTGGATATAGGCCATAGGGGCTGGGTCAAATTGGAATTGCGGCATCTTTCAGAATTGGGTTGAGCGGGCAAAGATAATGGGCTTGGTCGTGGATGCGAAAAAATCAATCCACGAGCCACCTACAACACCACGGCCCCACTTTCATCCAGCTCCCAAAACGGATTGTAGGCGACCTCAAACAAATGCCCGTCGAGGTCGCGGAAGTAGCCACTGTAGCCGCCCCAAAAGACCTCCTGCGCCGGCTTCACGACCGTGCCGCCCAATCGCGCGGCCTCTGCCAAGACCTGGTCGGTCTCTTCCTTGCTCCGCGTGTTTTGGGCCAATGCGATTGCACTGAAGCCGCTTCCCTCGGCAGGTACCCCGACATCGGCCGCCAATTCAGCGCGTGGATACAGCGAGAACAGAATGCCCCCGAGCTGAAAAAGGATCAGGTCGTCCATGCTTTTGGGCGATTTTTGCCAACCGAGGCCGGCATAAAAGGCCTCGGCCCTCGGGATGTCGGCCACGCCGAGCGTGATCAGAGTGAGTTTTTGACGCATTTCGATTCTCGTTTGGGCGAATATCTGATTTTGTGGGCAACAAAAAGGAATATTATTTCGAGAAGGCTTCCATTTCGGCGCAAGTTTTGCTAGGTTTGATTCAAGGCTTGCAAAAGCCCCATTCCCAATTCCCGTGCAAGAATCCGTTTGAATTAATTTCCGATTCTTAATCCTTTACAATTAGTTGTATGAAACGACAATTTGCAATTTTCGCATTTGCGGCGGCATCCCTATTGATGGTGAGCTGCGGCCCCTCTGCTGCCGAGCAGGAAAAACTCAAGCAAGAGACGATCGCCGTCGAGGAAGCCACCGTAGCCGTGGACTCCGCCGCGTTTGAGATCACAAAAACCTCACAAGCGCTCGACGCGGTACTCAACCAACTCTAATCCATTCATCAAAAGCTAAATTCTGACGAAAATGAAAACGAAAATGAATTTATTGAAAGCCAGCATGTTCGGTTTGGCGATACTGTTGGTTGCCAATGTCTCCGCACAAAAAATCACAGGTGACCAGTCTGGGAAGGAAATCATCAAAGGTGAGCAGGGCGGTGGGAAGAATGGCGTGAAAAATGGTGAAACGACTGAGCAGGGGGGCGGCAAGAAGGGCATCAAGGGCGATTCCCTGACCGGTAAGGGCATCGTCAAGGGCGGCGTGACCGATCCCAAAAGCGGGATCAAGGATCCCAAGAATCCCAATGGGACCGTGGACAACGGCGGCAGCGACGGCACGACCGCTGGAACGGGCGGTGCTAGCAGCGGCGGAAATGGCGGTGGTACTGCAAGTGGCGGAACTGGCGCAAGCGTAGGTGCCGAAGGTGGCGCAGCCGCCGGTGGCGGGTACATGCGCGACAAGAGCATGGAAGGCAAGCCTTATGACCAAGCACGTCTCGATGCCTCCAAGACCAAGTGCCAGGCTGCGATTGACGCCGCCAATGCGACCATCACCGCCGAGGAGCAGCATATCCAGGCCGCCAAGGACCGCATCAAGGCTGCCGAGGAAGCCCTTGTGCCCTTGAAAGCCGACAAGAAGGCCGACCTCGCTGCCATCGCAGCCAAGGAAGCCCTCATCGGCCAGGCAACTGCCCTCGTGGGGCAGTTGGAAGCACAAGTCGGTGCCGCCAAGGCTGCCGTCGACCGCGCCAAGGCACTCTTGGTGCCCGCGACTCCAGCAAAGTAAGCGGCATGGCGCCCAAGGAATGATCTAGATTGAAACCATGGGCCGCCCGCAGGGGTGGCCCATCGTTTCATCCTAAGGATTCCAGATGGAATCCCCAACGCAACCAAAACCCGGCAGGCATTGCGCATTGGCCCAGGGGATGCTAGATTTGCGTTGCAAAAAGGGATATTTTGAAGCATCGATGGCTCAACTATTGCGGAATTGTAGGGATTGCATTGCTCACAGCTTGTGGTTCCAAGGAGGACGCATCCTCCAAGGTCCAGCAGCCGCCAAAACCCAACGACACGATCCCAGAATTTATCATGGAAACGACAGCGATTTCGATGGAATCCTTGGCGCAATATCCAGCTGGTTTTGTGGTGGATTCGATCGATTCAATCGACACCACAACTGGCCATCATACTGAAATTTACTTTCCTCAAAAACAAGGAGATGTGTCCTTGAATGCCGCGATTCGGAAATATTGCGAAGACTATGCAAAGGGCTATTTCCCAGACCGCCCAGTGGAACCCGATGCCAGTTCATCCTTCTCCATGTGGGTTCGTGATATGAGGCTGCAGGGCGACCTGATGAGCATCCAATTTATGGAGCAGAGTTTTTACAGCGGCGCCGCACATTTTACCCACGGAAACCCATGTCTGAACATCGACATGGTGACGCATCGGCGCGTTTATTTTCCGGAATTGTTTTCCTTTTCCAAGACCGCATCCAAGGCGCAATTTTGTGACCGGGTCAATGCCGAGAGCGACGAGGTCCTGAGCGAACTGCAACCCCAAGATTTGAAAAAGGAACGCGCCTTTTTCATGGACCGAGACAGCCTGATCTTATGCTTCGACGACTACGACCGTGGGCCGTCCATGACGCAGATGAAGGTCTCCTATGCTTCTCTGGCACCCTTTTGGTCTGCGAGGTCAGCGCAATATTTGGGAATCAAGGCGAAATGAAATTCCCAGCCAGGTGAGCCCGCGGCATCCTGCCGCAGGGCATCGAACATTTGCCTCCGGCGAACGAAGCAAAACAAGTTCATCATAAATGCTTGAAGCCAGAGGCAAATGTTCACAGTCCTTCAGCATAATGCCTCGGACTCAGCAGGATAGCCCCGCGGCATCCTGCCGCAGGGCTATCCTGCGCTAGGCCTCTGGTCTAGAATGCTGAAAATCAAGGATCAAATAAAATTCAGCAGTCGTTTACTTACCTCGCAATTTCCTCCAAATTTTTCAGGCTCCCCCAGATTGTTACACACTCAAATGAATTTCCCGACCCTCAAAATCCTGCATATAAAACGCATTGCGCTTTTGGATTTGTTTGCGTCTATTTGTCCTTCATGATGAAGCACGTGTGCAGCACAGCGAAATATCAATGCTTGGGAATGTTGTTCCTACTGACGATCCTCTTCGGATGTCATCCCAGCAAACAATCCCAAAAAACGGAGACCGCCACCACGGCCACCGCAACGGAGGCAAAACTGCCGACATCCACCTTGCCGACAGACGCACCCTTGCCTGAAAAATCCGTAACGGCAGCCGATGCAGAGCAAAGAGGCACCGCCTACCTGAGCCGTGTCGCTTGGAGCATGGAGAGTACCTACCTCTACACCTACCTGCAACCCCAATTTGGGTGGCCCGACATCCCCGCCCAAGCCCGCACACCGATGGTGCGCGACAGCCTCAAGCGCCGCGACGATGCCAATGCAAGAACGATTCTGCACGAAATGGCGCTGTTTGAGCGTCTCCTCGATCCGCAAGCACGCATCACGGCAGCACAATTGAGCACTGCCGAGGAGACCGATTCGATCACGGTCCCCGCACTGTATTGCGACCAATTTCCGATCGATACCGCAGTGTTTTTCCCCGTGTTGAGGGGCGAATCGGCGGCCTCGGGCTACCGCGCCACACACGCATTGCTGTGCCTGGTCTGGCTGCAAAAATACCGTTGCTTCCCGCCTGCCACGTTGTCGGGTTTGCACAAAAACATCACCCAATCGGTGCGCGGCATTGTTTTGAGCACCCCCGACTACTGGAGTGACCTGAACCTGGAGGCGGCAGCCCTGCTCAGGGCTGCGGGCGAATCGATCCCCAAAGACTGGGTGAGGGGCGTGGTCGCCGCCCAGAAACCCGACGGCGGTTGGGGCATCTTCCCGACCGACGCGCGTAGCGATGCCCACGCGACCATCTTGGCGCTGTGGCTGCTCGGTGGCAGTCAATAAGCACAATTTTCCCTCAGTTCTGGATTGGAACCCTAGGTGAATACCAAGCTTTTTGGTTTATAAATAAATGGTTATCAGCGTATTGCCGTAGTGGGCGGGCAAGCCCAGCCACAAACCAAAAGGCAAAAACCCCGAGAACAACGTAAATTAAACCCGGCGCTCAGCCCAGGAGTCTTTCAACGCGGAAA
>JANMIM010000827.1:0-4116 GCA_031375795.1 Bacteroidota bacterium | reverse complement strand
CATTCCCATATCCGTTGCAAGGCTTGATTCTTGGAAATCAATGGTTTGTTGTTCCAACACCGAAACCTATATTTGAACAAAATCCGACCAAAATGAAAACGATACTCAAAATCGCCATTACCTTCTTTCTTCTATTTGCTGCGTATTTCGGGCTCGCACTCACCGTCAGCAACAAAAACAGCAAGTTGCAAATGGATTTTAGATACCGCCATTCAGATGGCCTGGACATCACCTTGTTTTTTGACCCATTGGAGGAACAGTTTGCAGACGGGCCAACGATCGCTAAATACCGATATGCCATTATCTTCGATGCGATTTTCTTTTTTGCATGCCTTGCCGGCATCGTATTCGCCTATCTCAAGAACATCAAGGGTGCCTTGGCCCTTGTCGTCGTGATCTTGGTGTCGGGGACTTTGGTGTTTGTGACGCAACAAAGCGTCCTTGTCGGCCCAATCTCATACGATACGAGCATGATCGCAGCAATCCTCGCGGCATTTTTCGGAATCGGAGGGGGCGCCATGTTGGGACTCCTCAAATTCTCATTTTCGTCACCTAGCCCCGCGCCTGCTCCCTAGGCCACTCGAGCCTCTCATTCGGTGAAACGGCGGAGCGCTTTTTGTGCGCTGGATGCATTTCAAAGATCTCGATCGTGGTCAAATCAGAGGCATTAAACGACAAACTCTCGGGTTTCAAATCAATCATTCCCGTTTATTCCCTAACTTCGCGCCACATTTGAGAATATGGCGAAGACAGCGATTCCCAGCGAAAAATTGCACAATATCAGCTATGACCGCACCGGCTACACCGACGCGCAATTGCTGGAACTCTACCGCGGCATCTTGCTGCCGCGCATGATCGAAGACAAAATGCTGATCCTCTTGCGTCAAGGCAAGATCAGCAAGTGGTTTTCAGGGATCGGCCAGGAGGCCATCTCGGTGGGTGCCACGATGGCCCTCCAATCCAAGGACTACATCCTGCCCCTGCACCGCAACCTGGGCGTATTCACCAACCGTGGCATGCGCCTGAGCAAGCTCTTTGCACAGTGGCAAGGCAGCCGCGAGGGCTTCACCAAGAGCCGCGACCGTAGCTTTCACTTTGGTTCGCCAGAGCACCGCGTCATCGGCATGATCTCCCACCTCGGGGCCATGCTCCCGGTCGCCAACGGCATCTCACTCGCCAGCAACCTCGACGGCGACGACATCATTTCCCTCGTGTTCTCGGGCGATGGCGGCGCGAGCGAAGGCGACTTCCACGAGGCCATCAACGTGGCGACCGTGTGGAACCTGCCCGTGATCTTCCTCATCGAAAACAACGGCTACGGCCTCAGCACGCCCAGCAACGAGCAATTTAGGCACAAGTACTTCATCGACAAGGCCATCGGCTATGGGATGGAGGGCATACAGGTGGATGGCAACAACATCCTGGACGTGCACCGCACGGTGACCGAGATCGCAGCGCAGATGCGCGAAGACCGCCGCCCGGTGATCTTGGAGGCGATGACCTTCAGGATGCGCGGCCACGAGGAGGCGAGCGGCACCAAGTATGTGCCACAGGAACTCTTTGACCAATGGGCCAAAAAAGACCCTGTCGCCAACTATGAGACCTTTTTGGTCGAATGCGGCGTGCTGGACGAGGCCAAGGTCGAGGCGATCCGCAAGGAATTCAAGACTTTGATCCAAGATCACCTGGACGAGGCCTGGGCCTTGCCCGAGGTCAAGGCCGATACTGCGCAAGAACTCGCCGACGTCTACGCGCCGGCAGATGTCAATCTCACGCCCCCCCCTGCCGATGCCGGCACGCGCGAGCTACGCTTCGTGGATGCCTGCAAGGAGGCGCTCGAGCAAGGGCTGGAGCGCGATCCCAAGTTGTTGCTCATGGGCCAAGACGTCGCCGACTATGGCGGTGTCTTCAAGGTGAGCGACGGCTTTGTGGCCAAGTTTGGCAAGGACCGCATTCGCAACACGCCCCTCTGCGAGTCGGCGATTTTGGGTTCGGCCGTGGGCCTCTCGCTGCGCAGCCGCGCCTCGGTGGTCGAGATGCAATTTGCCGACTTTGTCTCCTGTGGCTTCAACCAGATCGTAAACAACCTCGCCAAGACCCACTACCGCTGGGACTTGCCCGTGAGCGTGACAGTGCGCATGCCTACGGGCGCGGGCTCGGCTGCGGGACCCTTTCACAGCCAGAGCAACGAGGCTTGGTTCATCAAGACCCCGGGCCTCAAGGTGGCATTCCCCAGCAATGCCTACGATGCCAAGGGCTTGCTCACGACCTCGCTGTTGGATCCCAATCCGGTGATTTTCTTCGAACACAAGCACCTCTACCGCAGCGTGTCGAGCATGGTGCCCGAGGCTTATTACAATTTGCCATTTGGCAAGGCGCGTATCGTGCAGGCAGGCACCGATCTCACGATCGTGGCTTATGGCTGGGCGGTGCAATGGGCACAGGCAGCGGCGGCAGCGATGCCGGGGGCGAGCATCGAGATCATCGACCTGCGCACCTTGCTGCCTTGGGACAAGGAAGCGGTCTTGGAATCGGTGAAGAAGACGGGGAAATGTCTGGTCGCACACGAGGACACGATCACCTTGGGTTTTGGCGCAGAGATTGCCGCCGTGGTCGCCGACGAGGCCTTCCAATGGCTCGACGGACCGGTGCGTCGCGTGGCTTCACTCGACACACCAGTGCCTTTTCACAAGGCACTGGAAGACGATTTCCTGGGCAGCCGCCGCATTCAGGAGGCTGTCGAGGAATTGCTCAAGTGGTAACGCAGGAAATTATCTAGGTCCTTGGGGACGGAGACGAATATCGGTTGAGGAGGAATCATCACTATTCCCTTGGAATACAAGTTCTTATTGCGTAAATTTAGGCAAGGACGCTTAATTGAGAACCACGATAAGATGAAAAATTGGATCTTGTTTTTTGCAATGGCGCTTTGCTTGACGACGGGCAGCATGGCTCAGGGCACCCTGGAGTTGAATGGTTTCGTCTACGACACCGGCACCGGAGCTGGGATCGCGAATTACTTGCTGCATGTGGAGATCTACGATTCCACAGGGCCCAATATCTTGTATCAGTCCAACTTTATGACGGACACCTCGGGGAATTACCATTTTGTATTGCCGCTTGCCAATTTCCCCAATTACGTATGCGACGGTGTCATCGCTACCGAAGACTGCAATTTTTCGATCGTGGCAATACATTATGCTGTTCCACCTGCAGGGGCTACTTACAATGGGTTTGATTTCGGCTTATGCCAAGGTGCTGGAACTTGCCAGGCTGCATTCATCGCCAATGCCTCCTCCATGAACAATTCCGTTTCCTTTACCGACTTTTCGACCATCGGCAGCAGCTATATCTCGCAGTGGCTGTGGCATTTCGGCAATGGCGATTCTTCCTTTTCCCAAAATGCCGTGTACACCTACACCAATTCTGGCGTCTACGAGGTGTGCCTGGACATCCAAACGGCAAGCGGTTGCACCTCGACGTTCTGCGACAGCGTCACCGTCGGCAGTGGTGTCCCGGTCCCGACCTGCTCCGGCACGCTACACTACGGGATCTTGCCCACTGGCGCTTACGGATTCACAGTTGCTACGACTAGTACAGGCACACCGGTCGGGTACGACTATCATTTTGGAAATGGGGATTCTCTGCAAACGAGCAACGACACGCTGGCCTACGCCTATCCAAATGGTGGCTATTTCCAAGCCTGTGTGACAGCGTATTTTTCAGACAGTTGTGCCGTGACGGCCTGCACCATGGTCAATGCCGGTTATTGCCAAGCAGATTATTACGCCATCCCAGACACCACGGGCCAATACAGCATTCTCCTGTACAACAATTGCTTCGGCAACAACTTAAGCTATCATTGGAGTTTTGGGGATGGTCTCACATCGACACTCGCCTATCCACAGCATACCTATGCCGGACCCGGGACGTATGTCGTCTGTGTCTCGGTATTTGATTCGCCAGCTACCTGCACCGCACAATTTTGTGATTCGGTCGTGGTCATCAACAAGGTCAGCACACCCTTCACGATCAATGTAGTCGGCCCTACCTCCCCCACTGCCGTAGCATCGACACAATCCTTTTTGCAGGCTTGGAGCCTCTCCCCTAACCCCG
>JANMIM010000489.1:0-8923 GCA_031375795.1 Bacteroidota bacterium | reverse complement strand
CCGATGGCTTGCGTGGTGAGCAACATCAAAACGCCGCCACCGACTGCTACGAGCATGAGCACAGTGATCACGGAGGCCAGCACCCGCCGCTTGAGCCTGCGTTCCCACCATTGGGCAAGTGGCAGTACCATCATGGTGATCAAAATTGCCCAGACGAGCGGCACCAACAGCATTTGTAGCAGGACCATGGCGAGCACGACCAGTGCAATTGCCAGCGCGATCACCGTAAACCTCATATAACCAGGCAGTTCCTTCATCGTGTAATTAAAATGATTGTTCCTCTTTGCACACCTCTGCACGCGGTCCCCGCTTCCCAAAGAAGATCTCGTAGGTCGATCTTGCAAACTCCTTGATCTCCTCGGGGTGTTTGATGATGAGGGTCGTGATGCCGACTTGCAGCGCTGCCCCGATCGCCAAGCGCGTTTCGTTTTCAGATTTCCCGGTCACGGCGCGCTTCAATAGACTGCCCACGACCAAGCCTACGACCGGCACGATCAGGTCGTCCATCTCGGCGGCCTCGACCACGATTTCCTTGGCCGCACCTTGCAGGAGCCTGATGGGTTTGAGGCTATCTGTCGTCTCTTGAAAGCGGTCCTTGAGGACGTCGCCCTTTTTGCTTTGCTCTTGCTGCATCCAGGCGATGGTCTGCTGCAAGGCGTCGGAATACGCGAGATTTTGCATGGGAAATTATTGGATGACGTATTGGATGATGAGATTGCTCAAACGCAATTTGAGCCATTTGTGCAGAAACAGATGTGTGGCGATCGCCACGACACCATAGCCGCCGGCGATGATGAAATAGCCCCAAAAGGCACTGCCTAGAAGCGCATTCAACCAAATGGCGAGACCGATGCTGCCAAATAATAAAAAGGTGGATGCCAGCAACAGACTGATCGCCCGCGGAATCGACGACGAAATCAAATCTGCAGTCTTGTCCAAGGCCTGAAGTTTGGCGAGCTGAAAGCTCGCTTTGCCAAAATCCGTGGCCGACTCGACCAGGTTTTCGAGGATGACAGTACGTTCTTCCATCGTCTGGAGATTGATTTTTTGAGTAATGCGTGGAAAATAGCCGCTTGGGCCCAGGGAATTTCATTCCCGAAAAGTTTTGACGGAAAACTAAATTGCAGCCTCAGCCGGTTTTGGGCCTCGGCTGCAATTTTTGCATTCCATCCTTGGGCTGCCATTTTCAGGCGCCCCTAGGATCAGCTGTTGACAGATCGCACTTCTTTTTCAGCCTGCTTGGCGTGTGCAGCACCGTTGTGGATCATTTCGTTGACTTCTTCCTTGCCCTTTTCGTACTTGTCCTTGATCGAAGAAAGGATTTCCTCAAACTTGTCACGGATGCTATCCATGTAGTCATCGCCCTTCTTGGTGATTTTCTTGCGGGTATCGATTCCCTTTTCAGGAGCAAACAGGATACCGATCAATGCACCGGCAGCGAGGCCCGCCAAGACTGCCAATAAAATTTTTCCAGCGTTCATAATATACTTGCTTAATGTCGTTGTGAAATCATTTTCACAATACAAATCTGGCAATTCTTGGAGGGCCATTCGTTACACAGATGTGATAAACTCTTGCAAAACTCACAGGATGGCGGCCCGTGGGAAATCGTGTGCTTGTTTCAAAAGGGCCACCATACCTGCAGTGCATTAGCCAAAAAGCACAATGGCACAAAGAATTCAATCCTCCGTGCCATTTTGCCATCATCACACATACACGCATCCAGGTGCACGCGCAACGTTGCCGCGCCTCAGATGGCGGCCACGTTGCCTGGCTTCGCCAGATCTTTATCCAGTTCGTACAGGGCTGCCGGATTGGGTTTGTCGCCACCCATGTGCTTGAGACGATCCAGCAGTTCCATCGCAAAGGTTTCCTCCTCGACCTGCTCCTTCACAAACCATTGCAGGAAATTCCAAGTCGCCCAATCCTCCTCTGCCTGGCTCAATTTCAAAACAGCATAGATCGCCTTGGTATTGTCCACTTCATGCAGGAAAATCCCCTCAAAGCAATCCTTGAGACTCGTGGGATTGCCGGGCGGAGCCACCAATGCAGCGATCACGACCTGCTCGCCACGGTCCAAGACATAGGTGAGGATTTTCATCATGTGTTTGCGCTCCTCCTGGGCATGGCGAAACAGGAACGCAGCAATCCCTGGCAGGCCATGGGAATGCACCCAAGCACCATAAGCAAGGTACATTTGCGATGCTTGGGCTTCCAGTGTCAGTTGCGCATTAAGTGCATCTGCCAAGGTCTGGGACAATCTGGTGGTATTCATCTTTTTGATATTAAAACGATTATTGAAAATCAATTTTGTATGAACCGCTCAATCCTTGCCGATCAGGTTGCGTTTGGTCCTGCCCTTGGGTGCCTCTTCTTCTTCCTTGAGCAACGCTGCAGCTTTTGCCTTGGCTTTTTCCTTCTTTTTGAGGTAACCCTTGAGCAACACGCTGTGGCTAGCGGCATCCATATTTTGTTTGAATCCGCCGGCGCCTTGCTTGAGATTGACCATGGCGGCCTCGATGATCTCGGCAAATGTGCTGTCAAAAAACAACTTGCCGACCATGCCGTTTCCGTTGGCCACACTCTCCAACACGTAGGCCAAATCATCGGTGATCAAGACGGTGTTTGCAGTCGCAGTTTTCATGTCCTTCAAAATATCGTCCATCCGCACGTTTTGCTGCGTCGAGATGAAGTCGTTGTCCTTCACGATCGGTTGACCGGGGGTGCCTGCACTTACCGAGACGATTTTGTCGCCGACCAATCCGTCTGAACTGATGACGGCAATTGCATTTTGTTTGATGAATTTGCGGGTATTTTCCTCGATCTCCATGTCTACTTGCACCGTGGTGTCTGTGACGAGCGTGATCCCTTCCACAATCCCGATATTGATGCCTGCAAAGCGCACATTGCTCCCGACTTGCAAGCCGTCGATGTCTGAAAACATGCCGCTGATGCGAAACGTGGTGCTGAACATATGCCTACGTTGCCCGACGAGGTAGATACCCGCGATCAGGAGGGCTATGCTCAGGGCCACAAATACCCCGACTTTGATCTGATTTCCTGCACTTTTTTTCATACGAGAGATGGTTCTGGAGATGCGCCAAAGAAGGAACGGATCCATTCATCGGCTGATGTTGACAATTCTTGAAAGGTTCCCTGAGCATAGCAGGCGCCGTCCCTGAGGATCATGATGCGGTTGGCAGCGAGGCGGGCACATTCGATGTCGTGGGTGATAATGATGGAGGCTGCACCATAATGCTGCTGCACACTCAAGATCAATGCACTGATTTCCCGCGAGGTGATCGGGTCCAAACCCGTGGTGGGTTCGTCATACAAAATGATTTCTGGATTCATGATCAGTGTGCGCGCGAGGCCCACGCGTTTGCGCATGCCGCCCGAGAGTTCGGAGGGCATCTTGTCGATCGCCAAGGCAAGCCCTACATGCGTGAGCGCCTCCAAGACGCGCTCGTCGATCTCCTCGCGGGATGGGCCCCTGAGATCGCGGAGTGGGAATGCCAAATTCTCTCGCACGGTCATGGAGTCATAGAGGGCCCCGCTTTGAAACAGGAATCCCACGCGCTTGCGCAGGCCATTCAGCTTGGCATTGTCCAGGGTCGCAATATCTTCACCCAAGACGACGATGTTTCCTTCCTCGGGCTCGATGAGGCCGATCATGCACTTGATGAGCACAGACTTGCCGCAGCCAGACTTGCCGAGCACGACCAAGTTTTCACCTTTGTGCAGGGTGAAACTCAGGTCTCGGAGCACAGCATTGCTGCCAAATGATTTCTTGAGATGGGTGATGACGGCGACGGCTGCTTCCATGGAATTCAGGTGAGGATGCTGGTGAGTTGAACGGCGACGACATCGAGGACAAAAATGGCAATGGAGCCTGCCACCACAGCGGAATTTGCAGCCTCGCCTACGCCCTCGGTCCCTTTGTCGGAGGTATAGCCTTTGTAACAACCCAAAAGGCCGATGGCAAATCCAAAAAAGACAGTCTTGATCAGGGCTGGGAAGATATCTTTGAAAACGATGGCATCAAAGACCTGTGAGAAGAACCGCAAAAAGCTCACGTCCCCAGTGATATTGACGCCTAGGTAGGCACCAAACAAACTGATCGTGCAAGCCAGGATCACGAGTAGGGGCAGCATGGTCGTGGTCGCCAGGACGCGGGTCACCACAATATATTTGTAAGGATTCACACCAGAGACTTCCATGGCATCGATCTGCTCGGTCACCTTCATGGAGGCGAGCTCAGCACCGATGCTGGAGCCCACTTTGCCAGCAAATATCAGGGCTGTGATCACGGGTCCGATCTCGCGGATCATGGAAATTGCAACCATCGCCGGCAACCAAGATTCTGCACCAAAATCTGCGAGCGTAGGTTGGGATTGGATCGTGAGCACCACGCCCATGATGAAGCCTGTGAGCGCCACGAGCGGCACCGATTTGTAACCGACGGAATAGCATTGCTTCACATATTCCTTGAATTCATACGGCGGCCTCCAGAACTCCAGTAGGAAGAGCAGGAAAAAATTTGCCAGCAAGCCCAATTCCTGAAAGAAACCCAAGCCACTTGTGAGCGTGTCGCCGATCTGAGTGGTGATGCGTTCCAGCACGGAGGCTGATTCTTTTATTTTGGATTCTTCGGGCATATCATGGCGCGCATCATGGGAATTGATTCATGTTTTTCTCAGCAATCCATCGAATGCAGTGGGCGATGGTACGCTGCAAAACTGCACTTCGACCGACGGAATTGTATTGCGTTTGGGGCAGCTTTTGTTGCAGCATTCACAGGTCGGTTGAGGCCCAATGTTGATCCATTGACGGCACAGTCATTCCTTCCTTCATTTCCCGCAATTTTCAAGATGGGATCCTAAGGAAGATGATTTTTATGCTTATCGGGTTGTTTGCCAGTAACAGAAAAAATGACTACGGTTTTTGTCTTCATTGAATTTGATAACCAGATTTCTATGCATGTTGCCTAAGGGTCCTTCCAGGATGACCACACAGTGGTGATTTTTAGCGTCTTCGACGCTTCCTCACGGCCATTGGCCGTCATCCGCCGCAGGCGGACCCTTGGGCAACACGATTTACTGGCAAAGTTGCCGATAAGCATAATGTATGATCTCGGGCCATTTTGAAGTCGGCCTACTGGGCAACGGAGCGGAATCATCACGCAGGGATGTGCAATTCAACCTTTCCATGCACAATAGATCCTCCCCCAAAAAGAAAAGGCCCTCCTTCCCAATAGCAATGGGAAAGAGGGCGCAATTCTTTGGCTTCATCTATTTCAGCGAGACCAATCGGCCCGATTGGACGGGCTGGTTTGCAACGAGGATTTGGTAAAAGTAAATGCCTGGGATCAACGATCCAGATGCGACCGGGCTGACTTTTTCAGTGAGCGGGCAGCGCAATAGAATGGCTCCGAGGGAATTGTAGACGCACAATTCTGTATTGGGCATCACCAGTTCTTGGCGCACGGTGAACGAGCCTTGAAAGGGGTTTGGGAAAATGACGATGCTGGATACCATAGCCGGCTCGGGAGCGGCCGACAAGGTCGTGCAATTGCCGGGAATCGCCGTCGAGGTGGTCGCAATGGCATTGGTGTTCAATGCACCGCTGGTGGTGAAAGCCCTGCCATCGAGCACCACGCCGGGATTGAGGACGCCGAGTGCACCGTTGTTGCAGACGATCGTGCCGCAAAAGATGCTGTTGTCAAAAATACTGACTGCGCCATCGATTTTCCAATAGACATTCTTGGCTTGGGTGCCGTTGGTGAGCAGGACCTTGGAAAAGGTACTCGTGGACATCGCGCCATTGATTTGGATCACAAACACCGCATCGGGATTGCCCAGACCATTGAGGTAGAGCGTATCGGTAAATGTGACCGCGGCATTCATCAAGTAGGAGTGTGGTGTGAGCACCAGGTTTCTCCCAAATTGCGCAGGGTAGAGCAATTCGATGTCGTAGGGCAGCAGGTTGAGGTAACTGTAGACGATCGCCAAGTCGGCGGCGCAATTGGCGGTGGAGACGTCGGGGATCGGGTGGATCGTTCCATTCACCAGCAGCGAATCAAAGCCCGTGGTGAGTCCGACATTGGTGCCCACGTCGCCATTGATGGTCGTGATGCCGGCATTGGTGACTGCACCGCTGCCCGAGAAGATGGCGTAGCAGGCGGCGGTGCCGAGGTCGGGTGCCACCGGACCTGTGAGCACAGGGCTACCGCAGCCGATGGGTGTGTAGGCGAGCACGCCGTCGATCGTGACGGCGCCGGCGGTCGAGAGTGCGCGCCCTTCGAGCGTGTCGTTGGTGTTCATTTCGATCGCAGCATTGTTCGCGAAGATCGAGCCGCGCATCGTGCAGCCTGCAGCGATACTCACCAAGCCCTCGACTTTCCAATAGACATTGCAGGCCATAGCGCTGTTCACCAATTTGACCTTGGCACCAGGGTTCATGGAAAAGGAGCCGTTGATTTGGAAAATAAAGACGGCATTGGGATCGCCTTGCGCATCGAGCACGAGGTCCAGGTTCATGGTGGCGGCGCTCGGGATGGAATAGACGCCCGGCGTGAGAATGGCGCCATTGCCCAGGAGCGGTGCCGGAAATAAGGTCGGGATTGCGGCCGCCAATTGGTTGTAGGCGATCAAAAGATCGGCGGCGCATTGAATGCTCGCGGCATCGCCATCGTGCATGCCGCCGTTGACGTTGCCAAAGCCCGTACTCGAGCCATTGTTGGTGCCCACATTGCCCGTGAGCTGGGAAATGCCAGAATTGCTCACGGAACCATCCGCAGAAAAGAGCACAAAATCGCTGACAGTCCCCATCGTCGGTGCCTGTGCAAAGGAGAGGCTGGGACTCCAAAGGAGGACCAGAATAGCAAGTGCAGATTGAATCGTAATTTTCATTTTCATCAAAAACATAATATGATATTGTATTGCAGCAAAATTCACCCGCTGCGGCTTAGATTCCCTTACAACCCGACAGGAAATCATTGCACATTTCGCGGATGTGCGCTGCACCAAGGCAATTGCGAAAGCATCCATCTGGTTGCAACCGCCTCCAAAGCCACCGACGCGACACACCCAAGGTGTAACGCGTCGGTGAGAGGAGGGGACGATGACCACCTATTATGGTTTCACAATCGTATTGCCCTCCATCGTCACTGCCCCCGTCCGAGCCAGTGCCCTGCCCTGCAATGTCGCCCCCGTCTTGAGGGTGATCGATTGCATGGCCATAATATTCCCTTTGAAGACCGAAGTGGTACCCAATGTGGCTGAACTGCCGACCTGCCAAAAGATATTGTCGGCCAATGCGCCACCGCTTAGGAACACCTTGCGGCCGGAGGTCGTCGTGAGGGTTGTCGCGATTTGGATGATGAAGACGGCATTGGCATTGCCACCTGCATCAAAGGTGAGGTCGCCCGAGGAAATCGCCAAGGACGAAGTGGATTTATACAAGCCAGGCGTGAGGGTGAGCCCTCCGATATTGCCCGACAGGGTCACAATATCGGTGCTTGTGCGGCCTGCTGCATCATTGTAGGCGGCCGTCAAATCCAGTTTTGCCTGGGTGCTGATCGCATCGTTGATGTGCAAGGTCCCGGTCAAAATCCCAGGGGGAAATCCGCCGACCGATGTGCCTGGGCTCAGCCCCATATCACCTGTGATCTTGGTGGCACCCGTGCTGGTGATCGACGATCCCGCCAACACGACGAGCCCCGAGGAGGCCGACAAGGTGATCGGAGATTGCGTTACCGCTTGAACCGGAATCTCCTCTTTTTTGCAGGCACCACACAACAAGATCGCCGCGAGGGCGAGCACACTCAATACTACTTTCGTTTTCATCTTCATTTTCAACGCTTTGAATATTTGAATTCCACCCATGGTGGTTGGGATTGCGGTTTGCAATCCTGGTACAAACCTAGGCCCGCCGCGCTGCGACTGCGTTTCATCTCAAGGGCTGATTGTTGTAAGATTTACTGTTGTGGAGGTGCGGGATCGCAAAGCATTTGCCTCGGAGGCCTCGACTCAGAGAAAAAAAAGGCTGCCTAGATGATACACTAGACAGCCTACTCTCAAAACCTGAATACGATAAGCGTTAGCCTCAAGGCGCAGGCACGAGGTCGATCATGACAGACCGGTTGTAAAAGCGCTCCTCGGGATACTTGTTTTCAAACAAGCCGTATTTAGGATCCTCACCGAAGCCGAAGACATCGAACTTGACATCCTTACGGCCAGCTTTTGCAAGTGCATTGACCATAATATCCTTCACGTCATTGGCACGGGCGAGCGAGAGCTCCTTGTTGTGGGCCTCTTCGCCGATCACGTCTGTGTAGCCGTGGATGAGCACGGTGCCATTCACCGGGATCTTGGGGACCACCACTTCTGTGAGGTATTTTTCATAGAGCGCGTGTGTCTTGGATTCATCAAACTCATAGATCACGCTGAACCTCCGGACTTCCTGATCTACAGGTGGCTTCCAGGCTACAAGGTGAGCGAAGGAATACTTGTTGATCGTGTGGCCGGTCTCGGTGATGCCGATCATCTTGATCGTGTAGTCACCTTCAGCATGGGTGCCCAGGATGGATTTGCCGGGGATGCTCACCTTTTCATCGGTGTAGGGACCAAACTTCTGGACGGTGCCCTCGGCATCGGCGACTTCGAGGGACCATGAGGTAAGCTTATGCGCACCCTTGGCATTGAAGGTCACGTAGCTGTCGACCGGCGCATCGTGTACCGTCATGATTTCCACAGGCTTCAGCGGCGCTGCGGGTCCGTTGGTGAATTCCATCAGCAACAAGGGTGAACCACTTTCAATCGTGACGCGGCGGTCGCCTTCCTTCAAGAGCGCAAGTTCACGGCTGCCACCTTGTTGGGAGGGGATCTCGGGTTTGTTGCGGCCTTGGACTTTGATGCGCTTG
>JANMIM010000482.1:0-3263 GCA_031375795.1 Bacteroidota bacterium | reverse complement strand
ACGTTCAAACACGAGCACGTTCGCGTCCACTGCCATACCCATGGTGAGCACGATAGCCGCGAGGCCAGGCAGGGTGAAGACGATGTTCAAGGCCGCAGATACACCAAAGATGTAAAAGAGGTTGATGATCAGGGCGACGTTGGCGACCACGCCTGCACCTCTGTAGTAGAATGCCATGAAGGCAATCACCGCCAAGAATGCGATCACGAAGGAAATCAAACCTTTGTTCAGGTTTTCGGCACCCATCGTCGGCCCGACGAGGGAGTCACCGAGGATCTTGGCTTTCACGGGCAATGCACCTGCCTTGAGCAAGTTTGCAAGGTCCTTGGCCTCATCGACCGAGAAGTTGCCGGTGATCTGTGAGCGCCCACCGCTGATCACGCTCTGGATCGTTGGGTAGGTCTGGACATAGTCGTCGAGCACGATGGCCACACACTTACCGAGATTTTCCTTGGTGATGCGTTGCCAGATGGCGCCGCCCTCGGAGTTCATGTTCATCGAGACCATGGCGCTGGTGGTGCCGGGCTCGTAGTCTTGGCGAGCGCCCACGACCACGTTGCCTTCCAATGGAGCCTTGTCGTCGCGGTTGCTGCGGATGGCGATCAGGCCCAACTCATTTTTCATGGATTGGTCGCGGTCGGCATCTGGCTTGGCTTCCCAAAGGAACTTGACGGTGTAGGGGATGATGGTCTTGACATCTGGATGCCTCAGCCACTTGTTCATCGCAACGGTGTCGGCAAGGGAAACCAAACCAATCAATGGACGGTCTGGGGTAGCCACTTGTGCATTCAAGTCAAAAAGGCCCAAGAAAGGGTGTTCAGCTTTGAATTTCGCGATGTCCTTGGAAGGATCAGAAGCGGCTGAATCGCCGGTGGAGTCGCCAGAGGCGGTGGCAGAGTCTTTCTTGGGATTGAACAAGTCGTTCACGCCACCTGCGGGTGAATCCGCCGCGGCCACTGCTGCCGCTGCCTTGGCTGCCGAATCTTCGGGCGTCATGGCGACGGCAGGAGCCGCTACAGAGTCGGTCTTGCTGCTGTCGACAGCCGCAGGAGCGTCGGCGACAGGCGTGACGCCGGCCTCACGGTCCATGATGCGCTTGACCACCTTGTCGATTTCATTGATCGTGCCGATCGCCTCCTTGTAGGGTACCGTCGCGCGAAACTCCAACTTGGCAGAGTTGCGCAGCAATTTTTTCACACGGGTAGGATCCTTCACACCAGGCAATTCCAACAAGATGCGGCCGCTGCCTTTTTGCAGTTGCAAGTTGGGAGAGGCCACACCAAACTGGTCAATCCGGCTACGGATAATCGTAAAGGTATTGTTGATCGCAGCCTCGGTGGATTCCTTGAGCTTGGCGATGACGGCAGGGTCAGAATCGGTCGAGCTGATGCCGTGGCTTTGGCTGCTGAAGTAGCGGGAAAGCAAAATCTCCTCGCCATTGCCTTGGTTCACAGGAATCGGACGGCTGTTTTGGGTATAGACGGCCTTGAGATTCTTGTAAAAAAGATCGACAAGGTCATCTTGGCTAGTGACCTTTTCCTTGATGGCCAAATCGATGGCGGTACCAAAGTCTTTGTCCTCAGCGCCTGCTGCACCTGCATACTCGCGCAAGATATCTTCTGTACCGACTTCCATCGTCACAAACAGACCGCCCTGCAAGTCAAGGCCGAGTGAGAAAGCATTGCGCTGGGCATATTCATAGGACTCTTTGAATCCATCTTCGCGACGCTTGGCATCTGCCGCGTCGACATCCAACGAATTCAGCTCTGCCTCCATACTGAAAGCACGGTAGGTCATGAAAAGATTAAAGACGCAGATTGCTGAGAATATGATCAGCAAAGCGATAATGGTGTTTTTATTTCTCATTTCAGAATATGAAAGAAATAGTAATCAAGTACGTGTGAGTGGGGTCTCGCGAGACGATCGCCAGACCATGATGTCAATCAATTGGGGTGAATGGGGGAATGTGAATCTCAAGCTCCGGGCGCGCGGGGTGCTACGTCCATGAAGCAGCGCAGGCCAAAGGGCTTGGCCGTGCTGATATTCCCGACAACGATTTGCGACGAAGGCGTCGCAGCAAATTCAATTCCAAGGCTAGCAATACCTGCCGCACCGCCGCCGCCATGCGCCAAGACCTCTGCATCACGTACCACAGTGGCATGGACAAACTGCGTGTCGCCATGGTCATGTGCCGTCGAATTGCGGATCTCGACATCGGCAATGGTCTTGAAATAGACGGTGTACAAGCCGACCTTGTTGACCTTCCCAAGGAAGACCAACACGAAGCTTACCGCTACAAAACCTAGAATCCGATTAAACTGACGCATTTCGATGCAAAAAGGATCACAAACTTACCATGAATACCCATTCGATCAAAGAGGTAACCCAAGGAAAATCACATGTCGATGAATTTTTCTTTGAGTGGGCATGGCCGAAGCCGTGGACGAATCTCCATCCGCAGCCCCAAACAATTCTATGCCTTGGACCAAATGTTGATAATCGCTCCGCGGATAGCTTTCGCCTTCGCCTAAATTTTCTGAAATTCGCGGCAGTAATCCTGTGAGTATGCAGTATTGGTTGCTCAAGACCGAGCCAGAAGTATTTTCCTACGATGACCTCCTGCGAGATGGGCAGTCGCATTGGGATGGCGTGCGCAACTATGCGGCACGCAATCACCTGAAAAACATGGCAGTAGGCGACATCGCACTGATCTACTACTCGGGCAAGCAACCTGCCATCGTCGGTGTAGCCACGATTTCGGCGGCTGCATTTCAGGATCCGACCACCGACGATGACCGATGGGTAGCCGTGGGCGTGAAACCATCCTACCTTTTGAAGCATCCCGTCGCCCTGAAACAGATCAAGGTCGATCCCCAATTGGCAGAAATGGTCTTGTTGCGCATCTCACGGCTGTCGGTGCAGCCGGTGACCGCACCCGAGTTCCAGCATATCCTACACTTGGGGGGAGGTGCAAAGCATGGATAAGCCATTGCCATTGCGCTTGGATCTCTTTCTCCCCGGCCAACTCGACGTCACCCTGTTGCGCCTGTGCCACCAACTCATCGAGCACCACGTCGATTTCAAAAACACCGTGATGCTGGCGATCCAGCCTCGCGGTGTGTATTTGGGGCGGCGTATGCATGCCCTGCTCAAAACCCTGCGCCCCGACGCACCGATCCCCTATGGTGAGCTCGACGTCACCTTTTTCAGGGACGATGTGCGCCGCCACGCCTCCCCCCTGCTCGCCAACGCCACCAAGGTCG
>JANMIM010000461.1:0-14019 GCA_031375795.1 Bacteroidota bacterium | reverse complement strand
CTCAAGGAGGCCACCGCCAAGGGCAAGCAAGTCACAGCCCTGATCGAGCTCAAGGCCCGCTTTGACGAGGAAACCAATATCGTCTGGGCCAAGGAACTCGAGCACGTGGGCGTGAATGTGATCTATGGCCTGCTCGGGCTCAAGACACACTGCAAGCTGCTCATGATCGTGCGCCAAGAGGACGGCCACATCAGGCGCTACGTGCACATGAGCACCGGCAACTACAACGCCCGCACCTCCAAGATCTACACCGACATCGGCCTCATGACCGCAGACGAGGCGATCGGCAAGGATGTCTCCGAGCTCTTCAACCTCCTCACGGGCTACAGTGGCCAGAAGGAGTGGCGCAAGATCTTTGTGGCCCCGATCAACCTGCGTGAGAGCCTGAGCAAGATGATCCAAAACTGCATCGCCGAGCACAGTCCAGAGCAGCCCAGCCGCATCCAGATGGTGATGAACCAGCTGGTGGACCCGCAGATGATCCAGGCCCTGTACAAGGCCAGCATGAAGGGCGTGAAGGTGGACCTCGTCGTGCGTGGGGTCTGTTGTCTCAAGCCCGGGGTGCCCGGCATCTCTGAAAACATCACCGTGCGCAGCATCGTGGGCCGGTTTTTGGAGCACTGCCGCATCTTTCACTTCCAATACAACGGCGTGCAGAAGACCTTCATGGGCAGCGCCGACCTCATGCAGCGCAACCTGAACCGCCGCGTGGAGATCCTGTTTCCATTGGAGGACGAGGAGCACCAGGAGCGCGTCTTGGAGATCTTGGAGACGATGTTCAAGGACAATGTGAAGGCGCGTGTGCTGCAGGCCGATGGCACATTTGTGAGGGCCCAACCGCGCCGCAATGAGAAGCAGGTGAATGCACAGGCCATCTTCCTGAGCCAGGCCGCCGAGCGCAAGATGCACGTGGATACGATTTCCAACAAGGATGATTGAGTCCGCTAGGCCTTGTTTTCTAGCGTTTTAGCTTGGCCACGATTCTTCCCATCAAAATACGCCAGCCTGGACCAGCATCCGGGAGCGATCCCTGCCAGGGCTGTCCACGCCGCAGGTAATACTTCCCAAAAGTCCCTTGGCTGATGCCCCATTTCTTGCGAAACTGCCGGGGGCCATCGTTTTTGACCACCTTGCCTGTGCTCTTGGTCTGGAAATGGTAGACCCGGCTCTGGCCCAATCCCTTGAAATAGCGCACGCCTGCTTGCCAGAGCTTCATCGAAAAATCCGGGTCTGATGACATGCCGGGGCTGAATTCGGGGGAATAGCCGCCGACCTCGTCCCAGAGCCTGCGTGGCAAGACATTCGGAGGCCAAGTCGCGCCGGTCCAGTCGGGTTTTTCCATCTTGGGGAATGCCGCGAGCAAGGCTGCTTCTTGGAAACTGACCACGTCCCGGCCGAAGTCGTGGGGTGCGAGGACACAGGCATTGCCGGTGTCGGTGGGCTCGATCATCGTGGCAGACAGAAACCAATTGTCGTGGCCGATGGTCTCGATTTCGCGCCACAGCACCTCGTCCCAGCCGGGCAGGGCATACATGTCGTCGTTGAAAAAGGCGATGTAGTCGGTCTGGGCCAATATTGAAGCTGCATTGAGGGCGTGGCAGACACCTACATTTTCTGGGGACCAAGAGTGGTCGATCGCCTGTGCACGCACCCAGTCGAGCGTGCCGTCGCTGCCATCGTTCACGTGCACGATGAGCTGGTGCGGGAAGCTGCTATGGCGGCGCAGGCTATCCACACAGAGCTTCAAATAAGGCAGATTGTTCCACGTGGGAATCAATATGCTGAACCGGGCATGCTCGGTGAGCGGATAGCTGCGTGATTCAAACTGCATCGGCCTGCAATTTAGTCGGCTGGCGGCATTCATTGTAATCTTTCTGCACAAGGGGGAATTCTAGATGCGCTTTGCTAATTTTCGCATTCGCATGGAGGATCCCCAACACCAGCCCAACATCGTGATCGTCGTGGAGCAAATGCATCCTCGGGTCTGCTATGCCCTGGAGACGGTCTTGGGCGAATTCTTGGGCCTGCGGCCGCTTTTGGTCTTGGAAAATGATGAGGTGGCGATTAAAAAGGCCGCCTTGGCTGGCCTGCCGACATTGACCTACACCCGCGCCTTGAGACCCGGCCTGTCTGGCCTGCCTTGCAACGGCCTGCTCTACGAGGACATCATCCGGCAAGCCAACGAGCAAATCGATTGGTTTGGCGCGGTCTCTGAGCAGATGCGCACGGCCGACCACATTGCCCGCATTTTTTACCACCTCACGCAGTATGAATTGCTCCGGCCGGCCGGCCGCATCGCTACCGACGCCCATGGACGCTATCCCGACGGAGACGGGCAGCTGGTGGTACACGACTTGCTGGCCCAGTTGCAGTCCTTGCTGCTCCCGCATTTGCCGCATCAGCTTGCCCCCCGCCGATTTGACTATGAGGTCACGATCGACGTGGACCAGCCCTGGAAATACCTGCACAAGCCCTTGCATGTGCGCTGGGTCGGGCTGCTACGCGAGCTTCTGCGCGGCACAGATACCCGCGAGCGCCGTGCGGCCCTTGCACATGGGCGCGATCCATTTGATGCATTGGACGTGGTGCGCGATCTCTGCCCGGCCGAGAAAACCAAGGTTTTTTTCCTTGTCGGCGGCGATCATCCCCACGACAGCCGCTTCGACATCAGGATGAGCGCCTACAAAAAATATGTCCTGGCCTATCAGGCGGCTGGCTTTGAATTGGGCATCCACCCCAGTTACATGGCCGTCGACGACCCCAAGATCCTACCCGCCCAGAAGGCCGCCCTGGAGGCCGTGGTCGGGCCCGTGCATGTATCGCGTCAGCACTTTTTGCGGTACCGCACGCCAGACACGTTTCGAGCACTCATTGCCCAGGGCATCCAGCGGGACTACACCCTTTGCCGCAACCAGGGACCGGGAGCCGTGACGGGCGTGGCGCTGCCCTACCGCTGGTTTGACCTGCAGCGCAATGTGGCGACTGCCCTCACGCTGGTGCCTGCCATGGTCATGGACCGCAGCTTGCAGCAGTACATGGGCGTGGACCCCGAGCAGGCACTGGACCAAATCGCCACGGCGATCGCCCAGACGAGGGCCGTGGGCGGCAAATTTGTGATTATCTTGCACAACGAAACGTTTAGTGATGCGGGGGAATGGAAAGGCTGGCGCACCACGATCCGCAAAATGCTCCAATTGCTTCAAGCATGAATGTCGTCCTCAAGAAAGGCAGCGAAATCGACCGGACAATTTGGCTGGAATTCTTGGCGCATTCTCCCCAAGCCGCACTCAACGTGCACCCTGGCTACATGGACATCATCGCGCCGGGCTGGCTGGCGCTGGAACTCTGGCGCGACCACAGCTTGCTGGCCGTGATGCCGATTCATCCCAAGCGAAAGGCGGGATACAGCTATGCCCTGCAACCGTCTTACAGCCAATTTTGGGGAATCCTGTTTGCTGGCGGCAGCCTCGGCAACGACTACAAGACCTACAGCCACCGGCGCAAGGTCGTGAAGGCGATGGTGGAGGCTATCCCAAAGGAGATCAAATGGTTCCGCTATGGATTCGCCCCCGAGTTTGATTATCCGCTTCCATTTCATTGGGCGGGGTACCAATTGCAGACGCGCTACACCTACCGCCTGGACCTGTCGCCGGGGTATGCCGCCATCGAGAAAAATTTTGGCAACGACACCCGCTACGACATCCGCAAGGCATCCGGGCTGGGGATCAAGGCGCATGCGGGCACACAGGATTGGCAGCGGCTGGTGAGTTTGACGCAAGCCAATGCAGAACACGGCAAGCCGCTGTTGCAACCTGCCGAACTGGAGACGCTGCGGCGGCTTGCGGCATTTCTGCTGGAGACCCGGCTGGGGTCGATCATGGAGGTCGTCGACGAAGGCGGCACATTGGTGGGCGCGGCACTCTTTGGCAGCTTTGCAGGCAAGACTGCCTACATCATGTCTGCACAAGCGCCCGGCAAGACAGGCAGCGGGGCCATGAGCCTGCTCCTGGCACGCGCAATCGAGGTGGCCGCCGTCCATGACCAAGTATTCGACTTTGAGGGATCCATGATCGAGGGCATCGAGAGCTTCTTCAGGGGCTTTGGCGGCCATCCTGTGCCCTACCTCCTGATTGAAAAAAATGATTTACCTTTACCGATAAGATGGATAAGAAAATTACGGTAATCGGCCGCGAAAACTCGATTTTCAACCAGTTCCTGTACGAGTTGCGGGAAGTGAGCATACAGGGAGACCGGATGCGTTTTCGCAAGAACCTCCTGCGCTGCTCGCAGATCATGGCTTATGAAGTGAGCAAGCACCTCACCTTCTCGACCAAGGCGGTGACGACACCCCTCGGCGAGTTGGAAATGGAGTTGCCGACCGACCAGCCGGTCTTGGTTTCCATCTTGCGTGCGGGTGTGCCGATGCACCAGGGCTTCCTCGATTTCTTCGACAGCGCCGACAATGGCTTCATCAGCGCCTACCGCCAGAAAACCAAGGGCACCGACTTTGTGATCAAGGTGGAATATGCCGCTATGCCTAGCGTGGAAGGTCGCACGGTGATCCTGATCGACCCGATGATCGCCAGTGGTCGCAGCATCGCACTCTGTGCACAGGCGATCTCCCCTGCACATGGGATCCCGACCCAGCTGATCTTGGCGGGCCTCATTGCCAGCGAGGAAGGCTTGGATTATGTGCGCCGCCATGTGCCGCAAGCGCAGATATTTGTCGGCGCAGTCGACAATGAGCTCACCGCACGCGCCTACATCGTGCCCGGACTGGGCGATGCCGGCGACCTCGCATACGGCAGCAAGACCAGCGGCTAAAAGTGATTCCGATCATGTCTCAAACAAGCAGCCCAGCTGAGTGTTGTATGGTTGTGGAGGCATTCCAATAAATTTATGGCTGAATTTCTCGAATGGTTGAGTGTGATAGCACTCGCAACAGTCAAGGTGCTACCTGCACTGGGACTTGCGATCGCACATGACATGAAACCATGGCAAATCTTCGTGACGCTGTCAGTCGGTGCCATGATTGGGGTGACCTTTTTCACGCTGTTTGGGCTGCGGTTTCGCAAGTGGCGCAAGGAGCGCCGTATGCGCAAAGGCATTCACAAGCCGCTGAACTACCGCAAGGCTCGCAAGTGGAAGCGCATTTGGATGCGTTTTGGCCTGCCGGGCGTCGCGCTCATCACCCCGCCGATGATCAGCCCGCCGGTCGGAGCCTTGATCGCTGTGGCCTTTGAGCGCAGCAAGACCCGCATTCTCGTCTACATGGCCGTGAGCATCTTGCTGTGGTCGGCACTTTTTGCGGTGGTGGGCGACCAATTCTTGGATTTGATTCATGGGCCTGTCGAGACTGTCGTTCCCGATGTCTTGGATCCAGACTTGCGTGACCGCAAGTAGTTGTGCTGCAAAAACGCCATGCCTTTGCGACTTGAGACTGCCCCCAATGTCTGGGCGAATGCGTAGTTTTGAACGATGCGACCTGCACACATATTCTTCGACCTGGACCACACCCTCTGGGACTACGAGACCAACTCGGTGGCCACGATCCATGAATTGCTGCACACCTATGCGCCACACATCGGCCGCAAGGTGGCCTTTGAAGAATTTTACCCGATCTATTACGATCACAACCACGCCCTCTGGACGCGCTACCGCAAAAACGAGATCGACAACCTGACCTTGCGGTACACCCGTTGGCGGCTTGCCTTTGACGACCTCGGCGTGGCCGAGGCGAGCTGGATGTATGACATGAGCGAGGCTTTCCTGGACATCTGCCCCCGCAAGCCGGCCTTGATGCCCAACGCCTTGGAAACGCTGGACGCGCTCTGCGAGCGGTACCCGCTCCACATCATCACCAACGGCTTCGCGCCGATCCAAGACCTCAAGCTGGAACACAGCGGACTGCGGCCCTATTTTGATGTGATCGTAACGCCCGACGCGGTGGGTGAAAAGAAGCCGCATCCCAAGATTTTCCAAGCTGCCTTGACCGCAGCCGACTGCCATCCCGCCGATGCACTCTACATCGGCGACAACTACATTGAGGATGTGCAAGGCGGCCACGCCGCAGGCATGCCGGTGGTGTGGTACAATCCCAAAGGCAATGAAAACCCCGAGGGTTTTGTGGAGATTGGGGATCTCATCGAGTTGTTGGAGCATTTGCCGAAATCCACAAAGTGATCATTGTCAATGGATTCCATTCAGCAACTGCCTCTACCAAGTCGTTCAAATCAATGACGCGCTAGCCGGCCTGCATCCTGACTGGTGTTTTTTTGTTGCTGGTAAATTGCACGTTGGAACCAAACGGCTGACCCTCACTTCCCCCTCAATTCTGAAACCGATACCCCACGCGGTGTACCGTCAAGATATGGACCGGCTCGGCGGGGTTTTCCTCGATTTTTTTGCGCAGGTGGGTCACGTGGGTGTCGATGGTGCGCATCGAGAGCAGGTAGTCGTGGCCCCAGACGTCGGCGAGGATCTGCTCGCGGGTGAGGATCTTGCCTTCGTTGTGGATGAGGAAACGCAGCAATTCACTTTCCATGCGGGTGAGCTCGGTCTCCTCGGTGCCGCGACGCACGCATTGGGTCTGGAAGTCGATCTCGACCTTGCCGATGTGAAACAGGGTGGTGCGCTCGCTGTGCTTGCCGCTGCGCCTGAAGATGGCCTCGATGCGGGCACAGAGCTCCAGGATGTCAAAGGGCTTGGTGATGTAATCGTCTGCCCCGGTCTTGAGGCCGATCACCTTGTCCATCTGCTGGTCGCGGGCGGTGAGCATGATCACGGGCGTCGAGTTGCCCGTGGAACGTAGGCGCTTGCAGACCTCCATGCCGCTCATCTGCGGCAGCATGAGGTCCAGCAAAATCAAGTCGGGGCTCGCCTTTTCGGCCATTTCGAGGCCTACAATCCCGTTGTCGGCCTCGATGACCTCGTAACCTTCGTATTCCAGGTTGCTACGCAAGAGGTAGCGGATGGAGTTTTCGTCTTCGACGACCAGGATCTTGCGCTTGACGTTTTTCATTGTGACAACTCTTGAAGGCAGGGAATTTCGATAAAAAATGTGGCACCTACACCAACTGTGCTCTTGATTTCCAATTTACCACGATGGTCCTTGAGGATGGCGCGGGCGATGCTCAGGCCGATGCCATGGCCTTTGACATTGTGCTCGTCCAAGTTTCCCAGACGCACAAATTTTTCAAAGATGAGCTTCTGGTCCTTGCCGGGGATGCCGGGCCCAAAATCCTGGACGGCGATGGACAAGGTGTCCTTTTTGATCTCTGCGGTGATTTTCAGACGATTGGCCGCATCTCCATACTTGCGGGCATTGTCGATGAGGATGGACAGGACTTGCTCGATCGCCTTGGGTTCGACCTCCACGATGCGCTTCATGGGCAGGTTTTCCTCCAATTCCAACTGGATGCCCGTCTGCTTCCTGGCAAATGCTTGCAGGAGCGCCCAGAGGTCGGCTGCCTCGATCGGTTTCTTTTGGTATTTCTTGCGGCCCGACTCCAGTTGGGAAAAATCGAGCAGGGTGTGGATCAGGTAGTCGAGGCGCTCCGTTTCGTCGGTGATGATGCCCATCACGCGCTCCATGGCCTCGGGTTCGCGCACGCGCCCCAGGCGCAGGCTGTCGGTTGCCAGCCTGATCGTCGCCAGCGGGGTCTTGATTTCGTGGGAGACGTTGGCGACAAACTCGGTCTTGAGGCGTGAGAGCTTGTAGAGCTGCATCGCGGCGCGCACAAGCAGCACGAGCACGAAGACCAGGATCGCAAACAGGGCCAGGATCAGGTACAGGTTGCGGAGGTAAATGCTTTGCGTGACCTCCTCGACCGTGGCTTCGCGGAAAGAGACGCCCAACCTCATGTCGCCCAGCCACGGGCCATAATTGGCGAGTTGCGCCTCGTGCTCAAAGGTCGGCAGACCATAGGCCACGGAGTGGTAAATGAGTTGTCCACCCTGTCCGCGCAGCACTCCGAATTGCAGAAACCGTTTCTCCAAGCCTTCGCGCTCCACATCCTCGGCCCAGTAGCGCAGGTGAAAGAAGTCCCGCAAATAGACCTTTTCAAATTGGAAGGGGTCGGTTTGCCTGAAAATAACGGCCTTCAATTTGCCAGACTCATCGAATATGGGCGCACCGATCAAGGTATTGCTGGAAAAATCCTTGTCGTAGACAAAGACGATGTTGCTGTCCAGTGCCCGGCTCCACAAGGTGGTGCTCATGGCCTCGATGCTGCCATAGGGCTCGCTGAGCTTGTTGAGCTCGGCGGTGATGAAGTCGGTGAGGTCGGTCTGGTCGCGCCAACTGCCGAGGTTGCGGTCCCCGCGACGGTAGCGGTTGGGGCTCTTGTATTCCCAAGCCCTGAACCGATTTTGACTGTGGGCGGGAAATGCGGCCACCCAAGCGTTGCACAGCGGCTCCACGGCGGCCGCGAGACGAAATGGCAAGCGCATTTGACCGAGATTGGACTCCTTGAACTCCTCTGGATCGAGGTTGGAGCGCAATTTGACCATGCCCTCATCCATCTTGCGGATGTAATCTTGCTGCAATTGCCGGGCCGCATCGTCGGCTATTTTCTGCAAGCTACCGTGCAAGCCGGCGGAAATCTGCAATCGCAAGCCCTGGATGCTGGACAGCTGCCATACCATCAAGACGGTCACCAACACAAAAGTGAGGGCTGCGAGGATCAATATGGTTCGGCGCGTGCGCATGCGGTGGAAAAAATGATGCATTATTGCGGGATGCGCAAGCGATCATTGTGCAATCAGGAAAATAATTCGTAACATTTTACCATGAGACGGTTCCATCCCTCCAAAATATTTGTCTGCCGACGGCGCTGTCTGCCCATTTGGATCGTCGTTTTGATGTTGCTGGGGATCATGCAAGCGTGTTACAGGCCTGTGGAGGGCGATTTTCCCAACCATGGCCAAGGTCTGGAGGATGACGAGCTGCTCTGGGTATTGCGCATTCCTGCAACACCCGAGGATGCCGACCTTGATGCGGTCTCGTTGCGCGACTCCATTCGATTTGCCAATTACAACCATCCTTTTTTCGTGAATGGGATCCAAACCCTCGTCAAGCGCATTCTGAACGACGAGGTCAAAGCCGTGGACGAGTACCCTGGGCAAACGGAATTGAACAATGCCCGTGAGCGCCTGATCCAAATGGGTGGTTCGGGCCAAAACATCGATCCGCTGCTGCGCGTGGCGGAGTTGTACATCGTCGTGAACACGAGTCAGCCGGTGTACAATGGTCGGCCTGAGTTCCTGCGCTTGATTTGGCGAGACCCGGCTGGCCGTGAAGCCGACCGTGGTTTTGCGGGCATTCGATTGGACAAGGAAGGCAGTCCCAAATTCTTCCTTGGCAATGATTTTTTCAGTGAATTCGCCAAAATCGAGAGCTATTACGCCCTGCCGGTGTATCTGCGCACGAATTTCAGGGAATATGCCATCAAGTCGATCGAGGAAGCCCGCTTTGTGCAGTCGATGGTCTACGGGGGCCAATGGAACGATATTGTCTGGGAAGCCGAGGGGGTCAATATTTCCGGGAAACTGCGCGTGCAACTGGATCCGGAAACCGTGATGCCATTGGCTGGTTTCTACCGATTCCTTTTGCCCAATGCCAACGACAGCCTCAAATACGCCGAACTCTTGCTCACCGCAGAAAACGACTATTTGGTCGCGGATTGGAGCAATCGGTTCAAGGTGGAGAAGATCGTGCCCTATGGCACGATGCAATTTTTCAGCAATTCCGGTGAATTGTATTGGTTTGAGGTGATGCCCGACAGCAGCCTAGCCTTGTTTGTGGTTCAGGGCAAAGACACGCTGGGCAGTTACCAAAATCCAATCTTCTGATTGTGAGGCTATTTCCCCTTTGGACCGGGCTTTTTGCCGTCGACTCCCTTGGACTTGCTTTCCTGCGGAATCGGGTAGACCTCCACATCCTTGGTATCCCACTTTGCCTTGATGTCCAGGGGGGTGGCTTGATGGTATACCTTCTCAGGCAACTTGTAGGGCGATAGGCTGCCCGGCGTGAGCACGCCATTCCCATCCTCGTCGTCGATGAGGTCCATCGTGTAGCTGCCCGGGTAGAGATACACAAATTTGAAGGGGCCCGGTGCCGTGAATCGCTCCTCAAACCGGTCGTTCACCACGGTAGCAGAGCTGCCTTTGGTGCCCTTGTCCGGGACCCGCTGGTGTACCACTAGGCCCGTGCCTGTGTTGCCTCTAAAAATCGCATTGAAGGTCGCCTCCGGCCGTGTGGAATCGCCCAATACCTTTCCAGCAATGGTTCCAAAATCGTCAGGATTGGGAAACTCCACCTTCAGGACCACGAGTGTATCGATCGGTGACCCATCTGGACGTGGGAAAGTCTTGCGCAACTGCACCTTGTACACGATGCCCGGCTTCAGGAGCTTGGGTGGTTTGCAATGGATTTCCATACCAGCGGTGGTCCACTCGACCTCTTGATATACACCCCCGCTATCCAGCAATTGTACATGGTTGGAATCCAATTGATTGGGTAATCTGAAATAGGCTGGGATCACAAATTCGTGCCCTCTGCGTTCGTTGACGACCGGTGCAAACCATCTACCTTTTTCCTCCTTGACCTGGGCCAGTTTGGAGAGCCTCACCGTCGTGTCGCCGCGCTGCCCGAGACTGTCCATGAGGTTCACGATGCGCAGGTCATAGTCCTTGTCACGTGGCAGGATGGCATCGATGTACAAATTTTGGCGATTTCCCTGCGGGAATCGCAACAGCGGCAATGCCGTGGCATTCCCTCCTGTCGTATCCAAGAGCTCGAGTCGCAGGCTGTCTGCCCCCAAGCTTGAGCGGATCGGCTCGCTGAACTCCACGTGGATCGTATAGTCATTGCTCCACTTGGCGGATTTCACCTCTGGACCCTCGATGTCCTGGAAAAACGAGACCATACTTACCACGAGCGCTACACTATCCTGAGCGCCCAGCACCACCAATGGATCCTGGGCCAAAGCGATCTTCTCGGTCGCACCTGAGTAGCGGTTGTCGCTGTTTTCGTCCATGACGCCATAGATTCTGTAGCGGCCTGGAGCCAGGAATTGGAACTCAAAATCGCCGGCCTTGTCTGTCGCCACCAAATATTCAGGCCGCTTGCCCTTGATGTCATCACCTTCGATGGCTTCGTCCAGAAACAGCATCACCTTCATGTCGGCCTCTGGATTGCCCGACCACATGTCTTTCACACTGCCACGAAACTTGAGCGAATCCAAGATGGCCCCGGTGCTGAAGGCGTAGGTATAGGACTTTTCCATCTTGTTTCCCTCGTTGAAATCAGCGATGTCTGTACCCAAGCTGATCACATAGGTGGTGTTCTCACGCAAGGGCCCTTGAAACTTGACCGTCAAGGTCTTGTTTTTCACCACCACCAATGGATCCACTGCGGGCACGGGCGAGATGAAGACGGCGTCCTTGTAATTGTCGGGCTTCAGAAATTCATCAAAGTGAAACACAATCTCCTTGTAATCAAAAAACAAGGTGCCGGGATAGGGCAGGACCCCGATGACTTCGGCGCCCTTGCTGTCTTGATCGCCACCCGATGGACGCCCGATGTTGGCACATGACCAAGCCGAGAGGGCCAGGAGCAAGATGGGTAACCAGATGGAGATCGGCAAAAATCGACGCATGCTTTCAGGATCGCAGGTAAAATAAGGAAATAATCCCCGCAATACCGGTGCCAATCAGCACAACCGGCAACAAGTACTTTGCGGTCCATCGAGGGTTGGTGCCGCGCAGGGCCAAAAACTGAGATTTGCGAACGGCCGCCAAGTCCTTGCGCGGTATCGTGTCTGTGAATCGCAGCGGGAAGGAGACCTCGCCGCTGTCGATGTAACTCACGAGGCTCGTGATGTTGCGTTCGAACATTTTGTTTTGAAGATGTGAAAATTCCACGACAGGCTCTTCAATGTCCAGGCGGCGATGGCTGCCTGGGTGCGTGACGATCTTGGCGAGCAAGTCCGGCGTAACGAAACCGGAAACCGTGTCTGCTTTGAGGGGTTTTTTGGCGATGAAGTCCAACAACATGGCCTGAAACGCTAACTCATTGGTTATCTGCGACTTACAATCATTCACAAAGATCGTCATTTGCAAGACGCTGAAAATCAACAGCAAAAAACGGCAAAATTTCATGCGCTGTATTGCACGATCGCAAGTCGTCCAATGTGATGGGCTCAATCGAGACGATATGCTGCCAAAGCTTCTCAAATCCGCCAAAAATCAAATGCGTTATTTCCGGATCATGTAAATGAGGCTGGAGCAACGCTCTTTTTCAAATACCGCCGCCCAATAGGACCACCAGCCAACCCAGACGGCTTTGATGAGGCTGCCACCCCTGTGACGCTCGGTGAGCATGGAGACATAGTAGGAATCAAAGGCCATGCGCTTGGTGTCCTCCAATTTCAGGCCATGCTTCTCCAACAAGCTACGCATCGAGTCCGGGCAAAAATGATAGAGGTGTCTGGGCACATCATAGGCTGCCCATTCCGCGCCGTAAAACTTGGCATCGAAGCTTTCGTAATTGGGAACTGCGATGAACAAGCGTCCGCCCACCTTCAACAAAGACTTGAGCTTGGTCATGTAGGCATCGAGCTGATGGACGTGCTCCAAGACATGCCACATGGTGATGGCGTCGTATTGGTCGTCCTCCAAGGAGAATAGTTCCTCGACGGGTCTTGCCTTCACATTAAAATCTCGCTCGGCCACCATGCGTGCATCTGGGTCGGGCTCCAGACCCAAACAATCCCAGCCTGCCAGTTGCATCGTTGCCAGGAATGCTCCTGCTCCGCTGCCGACATCGAGGTGCTTGCCTTGCCGCTTGCCTGTCTCAGACTGCAGCAATCTGCGCTTGCTGCGCAGGGTGATCTTGCGCACCGCCTGGTAAATGCGATGGATGAAACCCTTGGCAGTATTGGTGTGGGACACGTAGTCCTCGCTTTTGTAATAGGGGCCGATCTCCTCCTGGCTTGGGACTGGATTGGTAAATCGATGCTTGCAGCCGTTGCAATGGCTGATGGCAAACATTTCCTTGGAGACGGTGTAGTCCTTTGCTTTCATCACCTCGGCAAAGTCTTGGGATCCGCAAACCGGACAATGGGAATAGGCAATCATGTGCGCTAGTGTGTTGACTGTTTCGCTCAGCGTCCAATGTAGACCATGAGTACAGAAATATCGGCCGGCGTGACGCCGCTGATGCGGCTCGCTTGACCGAGGCTGTTGGGTTTGGTTCGGCTGAGTTTCTCCCGGCCTTCAAACGACAACGCCTTTACTTTGTGGTAATCAAATGTGAGTGGCAAGATGAAGTCATCCAAACGAATCACCTTCTCGGCCTGCTCCCGCTCCTTGCGGATGTATCCTTCATACTTCTTCTGAATCTCGGCCTGCTCCAACACTTCCTCACTGAAAACGTTGAGCGCAGCACCAAACTCTGCATTGGCGTTCATGAGATCCCGCAGCTCAATCTCGGGACGGATCAATACCTTGTCGGCCTTGACACTTTGGTTGAGCGGGGCACAACCTTTGCTTTCCAGCAGCCCATTCACGATGTCGGGCGTCATGGATGTCTTGGCCAGGATATCGAGCGCCTTGTCGATGTCGGCTGACTTTGCAGTGAACTGCTCGAAGCGGTCGTCGCTCACAAGCCCGATCTCACGGCCCAAGCGGGTCAGGCGCAAGTCGGCATTGTCTTGACGCAGGAGGATGCGGTACTCGGCACGGGAGGTAAACATGCGGTAGGGTTCATCGGTGCCCTTGTTGACGAGGTCGTCGATGAGCACACCGATATAGGCCTCGTCGCGCTTCAGCACCAGGGCTTCTTGTTCCTGGTTTTTGCGCGCGGCATTGATGCCTGCCATCAGGCCTTGGCTCGCCGCTTCCTCGTAGCCGGTGGTCCCGTTGATCTGTCCTGCAAAAAACAGACCCTCGACGAGGTGCGTTTCCAAGCTCAGCTTCAGTTGCTGCGGCGGGAAGAAGTCGTATTCAATCGCGTAG
>JANMIM010000405.1:0-5712 GCA_031375795.1 Bacteroidota bacterium | reverse complement strand
CCGACTGCCCAGCCACCGACACCGTGCGGGTAAACGTCGCGGGGTTGTATTGGAAGATGATGATCTCCGGCACAGGCACGACCAAAAAGGTGTCCAGTTTGACCAGGGCTCCCTTCAACAAAAACGGACTCATCGGATTGCTGGACGACATATATTATCCTCTATTTTGATTCGATTCAGTCTTCAGGGCCTTGGCATCGATCGCCTTGACCATCGCAGTGACAATGCTCGCGACCAACGCGTCGCGTGAACGATCGCTCGTATGCGCGATCTTCAAATGCAAATCCCCCACCGAGCCCCCCCGAGGCCACCGCCAAGCCTGCTGCGCCAACGCACGGCTCACCTCAGCAGCAACCTCCCCCGCCTCCCCCTTCCCAATCCCCGGTATCCGCATGACAATCTCCCGTATCTCCATAACTTAAGTGAAAAGTGAAAAGTGAAAAGTGAAAAGTGATCAAAGAACTACTGCTACCTGCTACCTGCTACCTACTACCTACTACCTCCCAACTCCCATTTTTCATCCTTAATCAATAACCGAACTCTGAACTCTGAACTCTGAACTCTGAACTCTAAACTCTCAACTCCCTCCCCCTCCCCGCACAAAAAACTCCAACCGCCGACTCGTCTCCGGACTCACCCCCTTGCCTTCCTTCGCCAGCTCCCGATCAATGCCCTTGATCAAATGCGAGATCCCCAAAGGCTTGCCTTCGCGCCGCGCCACAAATACCGCCGACAACAAAGCATACTTGATCTGAGCACCCGTCATCTCCACCATCGACGAAACCTGCCGCACCGGCTCCGCCAGTTCCATCATTCCACGAGCACCCACAATCTCCCGCAACAGCTTTTCCCACAGCTGATAGCGCTGGATCGCATCGGGCTTGGCAAACTCAAACACAAACCGCAACCTCCTTACAAATGCCGGGTCGATGTTGGCTTTGCGGTTGGTGGCGAGGATCGCCACCCCGGCGTAGTTCTCGATCGCCTGCAGCAAATAATTCGTGTCGGCATTTGCAAAGCGGTCGTGGGCATCCTTGATCTCCGTGCGCTTGCCAAACAGCGTATCGGCCTCGTCAAACAACAAGACAGCATGCATGCTCTGCGCCTGCCGCAAGATGCGGTCGATGTGCTTGGAGGTCTCACCCACATATTTGCTGATGACCGTCGACAAGTCGATGCGAAACAGGTCCAGGCGCAGACTGGCGGCGATCACCTGCGCGGTCATCGTCTTGCCCGTGCCGCTGCTGCCCGAAAACAAGGCCATCAAGCCCTTGCCCTGCGGAAAAAGGCGGTTCATCGCATTGCCCTCCCACCACAACTCCCTTTCCTGCGCCTCAAACACGAAGTCTTGCAGACCCTCCAGCAGGTGTGGGGCCAGCGAGACATCGTCCCAGGTAAAGGAGGCAGGCAGCATTTGGGCGAGCTTGCCGAGCTTGTGACGGTTGGCGGCGCGCAGGATCTCGATCGCGTCGGCAGGCGTAGGCGCTGCGCGCTGGGCGACCATCGCGATCTGCCCCACCGTGGTCTGGTACCTGATCACCAAATGATCGAGCAGGTCGGGATCCCAGTCGGCACTTGCCGTGACCATCGATTGCCACAACGCACGGCGCATCGGGATCGAGAGTGGCTTCAATTCCAGCTTGAAGTCCACGACCCCCGCTTGCGCTTGCAAGATCTGATCGAAGCCTAGGATGCCAAATTGCAGCTGTACCGGCAGGATTTCCTTGGGCCAGTGCTTCTCGGGCAGGTCCTCGCCCCGCCAAGCCAAGGCGAAGCCGCTCAAGTAGGCCTGACGCTGTGCATGCAAGTACACTTGCTCCCAGTCTGCATCGGCCAGCTTGTCGGTGTCCACGCTGAGCAGCGGCAAGCCGCAACGGTCTGCGACATGGGCGGCAAAGGTCTGCCGCCCGCTGGCTTCCAGGCCGATCACGCTCACACGTAGCTTCTGAGCCGGATTGTGGGCGAGGATGCGCCCGATCTGCTGCTCGGCAGACTCCAAGGGCCAGTTTTCGATGGGCGTCGGCAGCGATGGGAAATGCGTGCGGCCGATCAGCACCGGGTCGAGTGTGTTTTGTCCCCGCAGCCAATTGCAGACCCAGGGATCGAGTTCATACATCGCCGGCTCGCCCTTGGTGCCGGGATATTCCCGCACAAATCTCCAGGTCTTCAAGACATGGAGATCGGTCGTATTCAATTGAAAGGGCAGGCCGAAGAGCTTTGTCACCAAGGGCAAAGTCACGTAGCCGCGACCGTTGTGGTCTTGCAAGTAGCTGCACACGCGCTCCATCTGCGGCTCGACCGCGATCGCGATGCAGGTATGCAACAGTGCCGTCTCGTCGGCAGTCAATCCAAAGTTGTGTACCAGTGCCGATAGCCGCGAACTCCGGTCATTTTCCAGCAATTCCTCGATCGACGCCAGCTCTTGGTTCAGGGTTTGGATGGAAAACTCCGCCGCTTGCCATTCCTGCTCCTCCTGCAAGCCGTCCCTGCCGATCAGGATGTGCTCGATGAGCGAGTGGTAATTGGCCTCGTTCCCATTTTCCTCACCCTCCAGGCGCAACAATTCCTTGATCCACAGGCGTCTGCGCTGCGCCCTGAGCTTTACGCGCAGCAGTGCCAAGTCCATTGCGTGGAGCATGGTCGGGAGCTTGTGCTCGTCGACCACCTCGGTGAATACGCTATGGGATTGGAGACTCATGGGGCTGTGATCCAACGGGGTGAAGATTCGGCACTGTTGGCAAAAATCCGGATGGGCATCGTCTCGCCGGCGGCTACGCTGGCAGGGTAGCGAAAGTCGATGGTCGTGGGCGAGGTGATGCTGTACTCCCCGGCAGCGGGTGGCCCTGCGACCTTGGCGAGCCGTGTGGAGCCGATGTACACGTCGAGTTGTATCAGTTCGCGAAATCCTACCACCTCGCTAAACAGGTAACCCGTGATGGTGATGAGGTCGGTGATGAGCACGGGCACGGTGATCCCGTCGATGCGGGGCACGATCGCAAACGGGCACACGTTGGAGGTGAGTTCGATGGGCCAGGATGTGCCATCTGGTTTATTTTTCACCGACTTGGACACCAATTGTGCGCCATAGATGCCCGGCAGGATTTTCACGACCGCGAGGGTGCTCTCCACGACGGCTGTTTCCCGCACGATCGCCGTGTAATCAGACGCTGTATTTTCAGGCTCCCAACTGATGTCGGTGGTCGCAGATTCCGTCCAGTTGGCATTGGTGAGCCGCAAGCTGATGCTGCCATAGAAATCCAATCCCTTGAGCAGGAGTAGGTAGGGCGTGGCATCGGCTAGCGGGCCTGCGGGTGCGGCTGGAATCTGTGCGGGTTGCAAAATGAGCTTGCGCGGCTTGTGGTCGACGGGTGAGACAAAGCTCACTTCGTTGGCGGTATTGAGGACCTTGGGGTTGCCATTGAGGAATGTGAAGGCGTTGAAATCCATCACGCGGCCTGTGAGCGTGCGGGTGGTTTCTGGCTCCAGCAATGCAACATTCACTTCATAATAGGCGCTGAGTGTGAGGCGGGTATCCCCGGTGGACCAATAACTGATCGATTCTTGGGGCTGAATCGGTTGGTAGACAATCTTGAATCGGTTTCCATGGCCGATGATGTCCAGGGGAAAGATCGGCGATGGATCCGTCGCGCCCTCGACAAATGTGTCGTCGACGATTTCCGGGTAGTCGTGCAGTGCCTTCATGGCCACGGCCATCATCTGCTGCTCGATGAGCCCGTTTTGCGAATCCGGTTCATCGCCGTCGTAGTAGGCACTGAGTTGGTAATACAGGGTCAATGCCAGCGATGTGAAACGCACCGGTGGCACGTCGCGGCCGGGCGCGGGCAAGTTTTTATAGTGCGGGTTCTCAACCATGTGGTAGAGAAACATCCCGATCCCGTTGCGCTTGGCACGCACAGGCGGCTCGGGCCATACATCGTGGGTGAGGGCAGGTGGCCAATTTCCTGGTATCGTGAAGGACCGGTCGATGAGGTTCATCAAGGCCTTCGTCACATTCGATATGTCTCTCAGTGCCATGTTCTACAATTGGCCGAGGCCGTATTTGAGGATGCTGTCGCGACGGGTGGGGGACTTGCGCTGGGAATATTGGACGGGTGCCGGTGCAGCGAGTGGCTGCGTCGTCACCGAGGGCTTGGGGGCTTCCATCACCTCGATGGTGATCTTGCCGATCACCAACTGTGTAGCTTGGTGCTGCGCCTTGCCGACTTGCGGCAACACGGCAGGTGTAGGAGGGGCGGTGGGGCGCAGGGCCTCTGGTTTTTTCTCGGGTTGCAGGATGCGGGCCTCCCGTTGAGGTGGCATGAGCACGGGTTCGACCACGCGGCGATCGACGATTTCGGGCTTTGGCGGCGCGATCACTTGATTTTCGCGCTGTGTGGTCGATGTCTCGGCCACGGGCTTGGCCTCGGGCGTGAGCGTCACCGGGCGCACGACCTGCCCTTGGTGCTGCGGTTGCCAATCCATGAGTCCCTCGGATGCATTGACCTCCCTGATCATCGGCTTGAGCGGCTGCTTCATCGGGGGCTTATTCACCGATCCCTCGGTGGTCAGATTGGTCACTGAGGGCGATGAAGGAGGCACCAAGGGCGCACTCGATTGCGCTGTGAGCTCATCTTGGTTCAGGTAGGTGGTGCGGAGCGGCACGACCGGAACCGTGATGCCGCTGTCCACATGGGTGGTCTGCGGATTCAAGGTTGAGGGCGGCGTCTGGGGCACATGCTCCACTTGCGGTGACAAGGGGATCGAGGACTGGAAATCGGCGGATGAAGCCGGGGTGATGGTCGTGGGATTCTCCTGGGCCGGCACTCGTGATGCGGGCTGATGGAGGTGCACGGGATTGCCGTCAAAGGCATCGGGCCACTCGGTCATCGACAGGTGGTCGGGGGCAGTGAGCGGGCTCTCTGCCAGCGGTCCCTTCCCTTGCCATAGCATGGCCTTGGGGGGCTTGAGCCCTCCCCGGGGTGTATTCATGACCGATCGGCTGGCGATTTTCGAAAAATATCCTTTCATGCCTTGTTGCTGTTGGCGGCCGTCATTGGCTGCCGATGAGTTCAGACTCGATCAACCGTGCATAGTTGCGCCGCATCGTGCGCGGCAGTTTCAGGATTTCCTTGAGGCTCCATCCATAGGCGGTGGCAAGCCGGTGTACTTCCCACGACAGGCGTTCCTGGTCTTGCAGCAGCGACTGCAGCAAGTAGGTCTGCACATCAAAGGACACCGACATCACGTGTCCACACTCCGGGCAGGGGGCCGACATGTCTGTCTGCACCATGGGTGCGACCTGTGAGAGCACTTCCTGTCCCACGGACGCAGCCGCCCCGATGTCACCTGCCACCAAGCACCTTTCCAGGAGCTTGGCCGCCGCTGCATCTTCTGGCAAGCCGATCACGGCCACTTCATCCTCACCCGTCGGCAAGCGCAGTTGCAAGCCATCTGAGACGAGGTAGCTGCCGTCGGGAAGCTGCTCGGCGCCCGGTGCGTCGTCGGTGGCATAGATGTGGTCGACCAATCCGCCCAAGGAAAAATCCATGTCAAACGGTGCCTCGCAGGCGCGGCACTCGAGGGTGCCGCGAATGAGGTCGCCGTACGTCTGCCGATAGATCGCGGCCAAGACGCGGTCGCGGTCTGCCGACACCAGGTCCTTGGCAGACAACTCCGGTCGATGCCCCTTTACCAACAAGCGGTCGATGAGGC
>JANMIM010000379.1:0-6421 GCA_031375795.1 Bacteroidota bacterium | reverse complement strand
AACGATGGCTTCATGGACCTCGCCGTCGCCAATTGGCGCAACGAGACCCAACCCAACGCGCTCTACCACAACAACGGAAACGGCAACCACTGGATGGAACTCAAGCTCCAAGGCGTGATTTCAAACCGCTCGGCGATCGGCACGATCGTGCGGTGCCGCGCGATGATCAACGGCAGTCCCGTCTGGCAAATGCGCGAGGTGACGGCGCAATCGGGCTATTGCAGCCAAAACAGTCTGGTGTTGCATTTTGGTTTGGCGGATGCAACGGTGATCGACAGCCTCGTGGTCATGTGGCCCTCGGGGATCGTGCAATCATTGGGTGGCATCAATCCCGACGCGCTGTATGCGTTGGTGGAAAATGGAAGCATTGCCGTGGTCGCTCGTGAGCTGCCGATGGATGAACGCATCGGGATCCAAGTCTTACCGAATCCCAGCGATGGGGCCTTCACGGTCGCGTTGGCGGTGGGAGCCTATTTGCCGACACACATCGAAATCCTGGACCTCAGCGGCAAGCAGGTCTATGCGCAGGTAATCGACGCGACATTTCCCCGCACCGACAAGCTGCGGTTGCCGATGGCGATCAAGGTCCCAGCTGGCATGTACCAAGTTCGGGTTTTGTGCCAGGACGGGGTCGTGCTTCAGCGCAAGATCGTCGTCGGGAATTGAGGCGAATGCTGGCGCGGACTCAGGCCTCGTCGTCGTCTTGGGGAGCAGGCGCCGTGGGTTGCGGGGCAGGCGGCAAAGCACCAGATCCGCTGAGGAAAGCCTTGAAGGCCGGCTCGCAGATGTAATGGAAAAACTTGCGGAAATCCATGTAGCTGATGGACTTGGTGACCGGCAAGTAGCTCAGGCCCAGATGTTCCACGACGCGCATGATCAGGTCTGCCTCCAAGTCAAAGCCGCGCTCCATGTTGGTGATCTTCACGGGTTCACCGATCATGCGGCCCTCGGCATACTTTTTCCATTTCACCTTGGGAGCATGCGCGACCTCTGCCTTGCGGGCGGTCGTGGCGCGCTTGGGCGCAGTCGTCGCACCCGAGGTGGTGGCGGGGCCCTTGCGGTCGCGCGGCAGCAGCTTGGCGTCGTAGGCCCGCGTCACTTCGCCTTCCTTCACAAAAGCCACGATCATCTTGTCGACGAGCGGTGCCCATTCGGTGTCTGCAAACGGCCCCAAGAGCGTCCTGAGTTTCTTTCCCGGCAGTTCCAGGATGATGCGTGTGCCATCGTCGGCAGCCTTCATGAGCTTGCCGTCGACACGCTCATAAGAGGGATTGCTCAGCAGTTTGTCCAGGGCAATGGGTAAGGATTTCATAGCGCGAATTTTGGAGCCCGCACGAGAATTGGATGCGAGACGCTACGAAACTACGAAATAGCCCTCGAAGGCCGTGGAGGAATCGGAAAAATAGTTCGCAAAGGCTTGACTTCGATGGACAGGAAATTTTTGAATTGCGGCTTTGAATTCCTAGCCGGGCCGCTTTTTGCTCCGGCCACGGGCTTTGAGGGCCTTGATTTCCGCTTGCACGCGTGCCGTGGTGCGCTTGCACACATCGGTGTACAGGTATTTGGAAACCGGGAGCCCGTCTGTAAAATACTGGGTTCTCCAGTCGGCATAGACCAGGTACTCTTGGTTCAACTGAAACGCAAATCCGCAGTCGCCTCGGCCTAGGCCCGTGGTGACCGTGAGCAGGGAGGGTCTGAGTTTGCCTTTGTAAGCCTTGATGACTTTTAGTGTGTAGCGCTTGAATTGCAGGTCGATGCCCGATGGCACGCCATCCATGCCATAGGGGATCGTGAGGAGTTCCTCCTTCACGACCTTGCCCCAAAATACCCGATCAGCATCGCGGCGCGCATTTGAGGCGCTCTCCTCCCCCACGCAACTGCATCCCATGAGCGCCCGCGGGATGCAGAGGGCCGACCACACCAAGAGCAGCGCGATGAACCTATTCATCCTTTTTCGTGGCCTTGATGCCCAATGGATTGGCCCCCTCGCTGCTGCCGACGGTTTCCAGGATCTTGATGGCCGATTCACCGCCTTCGTTGGCCTTGGCGAGCGTTTCCTTGGCGTATTGCAGGATCATCGTGACATCGGCGTCGCTGATGTCGTGGAGGTCCGAGCCCTCATACTCCATCGTGCCGCCGTCGCCCGGATAGTAGGGGTCGGTTTTGCCATCATGGTTGCCGTCCTCGTCGTCGAGCCCGAAATAATGGCCGAATTCATGCACCACGAGGTCATTGTTCTTTCCCTGATCTCCTTTTTCGAGGTGGGTATTCATGTCGGCATGCTTGCCATTGCCGGTTTGGCCGCCGTCAAATTTGGCACCATGCACCACGTGGGAATACATGCCTTGATTCCCGCAAAATGACTTGCCGATGGGATCGGCCACGGCTGCATCGACCGCACTCATGCGAAGAAAGGCATTGCGGTACTTTGCAAAAACGCCCTCCTTCAGATTTCCCTTTTCGTCATAGAATTCGACGTAGCTGAATTTTGCCACCACCTCGGCTTCGGAGACGGGCTTGGCAGGTATCACGGCGATGTCGAAGGAGATCGTATAGCCGTCCACCACCGCGGACTTCGCATTCCAGGTTGCAGCGGCCGCGAGCGCCTGCGAATTGGAGCCGGCTGTGCTCGTGTAGACGTTGGCGACGATGGTCATCGTCTTGGCATCATGGTCGACCTTGATCCCAAACCCGGCGTCGACGACGGCACCGGCAGCCGCCTCGGCGGCATCTGGACGCGCGGTGTCCTTGGCAGGGTCCTTGGCTTTGAGTTGAAAGGTCGGCGGCGATTGGAAGGTGCCGCCGCGGGCATCTTGGTGCTCCGGGCTTTGGAGCGCGTCGGGCTTCGTTTCCTTCCTGGCAATGGTTGTTTTTTCGCTGGCCATGTTTCTATTTTTAATGGGTCAATGACTTCGATGTTGAGTGTTCAGTACGAATTACGGAAAATCCTTGAAAAAGCGCAAGGAGCTGTGATTCGGGAAATGTGCAGCCGTGCAAACAAGCAATGGTGAGCCATTCGTAACTCCGAGGAAATGAAAGGAAATCACCCTTGGACCCGATACGGTGCTTGTCGCTTCTGTCGCATCAGGAAAAGGTGGGGGAGCCTCCAAAGTTGATCGCGTGGGTGGCAGCATCGCTCAGGTTATTGGATACCTGCAAATCTATCCTCGATTCGCTGGTCCTTTACAAAAATGCCCATCCTTCAGTTTCAACCCAGACTTGACCACTCGCCGCCGAGAAATGGTGAATTTGCTCCCGACCTTGAGGGATTGGCCTTCATTGCCATTCTAATGATCCATGCGGTGGAAACGGGAAGGAGATGCAAATTTTTGCAAAAGGCAAAGTTGTTTTTATTTTGCATAGGCTTAAATCGAGTTCATCCCATGAAAAAACATCTATTGACAGCATTGTTTGTGGGGATCACCTTCTCCGCATTTTCCCAAGCCCTCCAGTGGGCTTACAGCTTTCAAAATCAGGTAGTTCTGGAAGCGATGACGGATGTCGCCTCCAATGGCACCGATCGCTTTGCCATCATCGGCAACGGCAATTCGGGCATCAGCATGGATCCGATCGGTGGCAGTCCTGCGTACAATTCGAGCGGCAATTTCATCGCCTGTTACAACGCAACTGCTGCCATCCAATGGCTCCAACCTGCTGTGGGCAGCACGTTTGGCGTGCAATTAGCGGCGAATGGGGACGTTTATGTTTGCGGTGGATTTAGCGGCACCCAAGACTTTGACCCGACAGGTGGCAGCTTCCCGCTCACGGCGGTGGGTTTTGACAGCTACCTTCAGAAATTCAATGCCGACGGTACATTTGCCTGGGCTGCAGCCGCCTCGGCCGAGGGCACGGCCTCAGAAATCGAAGTTTTGGCCGATGGCCGCGTCATTGTAGCTGGCCGCTCAGATGTGGATGCCACGGTGACACTCAGCAACAGCAGCACCGTGGCGCTGCTCAAGGGCGTATTTATCTTGGAATTCAGTGCGACCGGCAGTCTCACGAACGCTTACAGCATCTCCGTGCCATCGCCTGTTGGGTATGGTTATGTGTATGAACTCACTTCGGATGCGAACAACAACGTCTATCTCGGCGGGAGCCTCGACGGCATCGCCGACTTCGACCTCGGCGCTGGCACAGCCAACAATGTTGCAACAAGTGCTTACGATGCCTTTTGTGTGAAATACAATTCCAGCTTTCAGTTGCAATGGTTTCGTCAGTTTGGAGACGACAATACACCCACCGGCTGGGACAAGCTGCGCGGCCTGGCGGTCGATGCAGCAGGCAATGTCTATTCGGGCGGCGAATTCACTTGGACCACTGATTTTGACCCTGCCAACCCAGGTACGCATGTATTGATTTCCGATCTGGCATCGCAGGCGCCCAGTGGCTTTTTGTTGCAATGGAGTTCGGCAGGAGCCCTCAATTGGGTCAAGAAGATCGGGAACAACAATGGTGGTATCGCGACGGAATCAGCGCAAGTTGCCGTGACACAGATCGCGCTTCAAAACAACACCCTCTACGCCGGATTGGAGGGTTGGGGCTATTGGGATGTGGACCCATCGGCCAGCAACACCATCCTGGAGGTCGGCGCGGTGGCAAGCCCGGGCATCGGTTTCAGTAAATATTCGGATGCAGGCAATTACCTCGCGGCCTTATCGATCGATACCAATGCAGCGAGCAGCGGCCTCACGACGGTGGGTTTCGGCATGCTGGGAACGGATCAATTCGTGACCGCCGGCAAGTTCAACAAGCGTCTGGATTTTGATCCCACGGGAAGCAGCACTTTCCTGCAAACCGATGTGAATGGCGCCTTCTATGAATTTGACAACGACCTCTACATTGCGAAATATGGATTTGGAGGCAGCACCAACCTCGGGGATGGCGCATTCGTTTCTTCGCTTCAATTGTATCCGAATCCGTTCCAAACGCAATTGAATGTGAGCCAACACGCGGATCAGAAACCGTTGCGGGTCCACATCTACGATGCGCAAGGCAAATTGGTCTCCTCGGCAAGCCCCGACATGCGCGGCAGCATCAACACGACCGACCTGCCAGAGGGCTTCTACACCGTGGAAGTACTTTCGGGTTCCTCACAGCGCGCCTGCTTCAAAATGGTCAAGGTTGGCAACAGCCGGTGAGAAAAGACGGGTTTCCCTGTTCGGCAACAAGTTTCTCGCAGTCAAACATTTGATTTGGAGGTCAACGGATCGTCAGTCAGTAAAACAAAAAGCGTGCGTTTGAGCGTGAGCGCGAGGACAGCGTGCGTGAGAAGTTCCGTTGGTCGTGGAACTCGCTTCGCTCCTTTTCCTCTGCTCTCGCACGCCGCACTCACGCTGTGCTGTACACGAGGCGGGACAAAGTAGGAACCCCTTTGCGGAGGGATTTATTCGCTGTGGTTTGTTTTCAAAGGTGCGCATGAGTGCTTCGCAATTGGGGCTTTTGATGGGTTTTGTGAAGGACTTGAAGCAATGGAGGGCGTCGACGGACCATTCAACCAATGAAACTTCCTTGTGACTTCCAGGGTGAATCAAGTCAGTGTTTGGTCGGGTGTTCTTTCGTCGTCGGCGCTGTGCTCCGCCTCCTTGCGCACCCTCTGCCCTCACACTGAAAAGTCGGCGCGGGCAGTTTTTTTTTGACCTTCTGACTGAAAATGTCAATCTTTGAAAAACTACACGCATGCACATGAATACCTCAAAATTGATCTTTTTCCCTGTCCTATTGGCCTTGTTTGTCTTTGGGAGCCGATGCAGTGCCCAACCGACCAAAGCACAGATGATCGCAGATTTGAGGACTGTCTTCGAACTGCTCTCCAAGGGCGACAATATGGCCGCGGTTGCCTATTTCAAGGGTCCAGAAACCAAAAGCGAAGAGGATTTGGCCCATGAGCTCAATCGCATCATCGCCAATCAAGAACTCACGATGACGGGGATTGAAATCCTCGAGCAGCACGGCAACTTTGGTACGCTGAGCGAGATCTTCCCTGAGCGATACCAATATTGGCTGGAGCGCGTCGGACTCACGACAGCAGAGGGTTGCTACGCAATGGGATTTGCTGGCGCAGAAGTCGCAGCGTATTGGAACGGCAAGCAGTTTCAGGTGTTCCGGCTCGACGACATCGGTCAACTGAGGGTGCCGAAATGAAACTTGTAGGGGGCTTGCGAGGTATTGGGGCAGGGTGAAATGGAGGAATTATTGGGTTTGATGCTTTCTTTGTGTTGTATATCCGGTGCTGGACGATGCTCGAATCCGCCTCGGCGGAGGGATTTTAATCTTATCGGTAGCTTTTGTGGAGGACGTGAAGCGCGTCCGCATCTCCGAAAGCCTCACAAACGCCAATGAAACATGTAAAAAGATATATGCTTATAGGGAACTTGACCAGTAACTCTGCTGTCACCCCGACCGAAGTCGAAGTACGCAGCGG
>JANMIM010000374.1:0-2403 GCA_031375795.1 Bacteroidota bacterium | reverse complement strand
GCGATCAAACCCGCCAAATATTGCGCGTCGCTGTTGCCGCTGCGGTAAAGCTCCATGCTCAGCGCGTGGTTTTTCTTAACCTTTTTGACGATGGTCTTCATGTCGCCGACCTTCACGCCATACATGCTGTCGGCCGGACCTCCATGGTTGATGAAGGTCTTTTTCGTTTGCTCAGAGCCCATTTCTTTGAGCTGCGCGAGGATTTCTGATGCTGTCATTGTGCTTCTTGGGGGTGAAATATTGAGAGAATCGGCCTCGAATTTACCAAAAATCCTACCGCAAAACACACCCATACTGCCGAAACAGCACGTCCTCCGTCACGCCCGACCGCATCGCCGTCGGCGATGGCGAATACAAGGAATAGACCTGAATTTCCCTGTCTTCGAGGACGAAATGGCCACAGCGTGGATCCTCAATCCGTTGTTCACGGCTGCGCTTGGCGGCGCCGATGCTGTGGAAACGAATTTGATGCGCGGCAAGATGCCGTTTGAGCAGGCTCAGGCAACTGTTGGGGCCACTTTCACTCGTGAGAAAAATGGAGATGATGCCTGGATTTGGCAGGAGAATTTCGGATACAATCGGATGTAAATCGATCACGCTCAGATCATTGTCGAGCGCACTTCCGTCTTTGCGGTGACAGGCATGAATGATATTCACCATCGCTGCATTCAGTTTGCGCAGGATGTCTTTGCGCTCATCGACGGCTGCGGCATCGAAGGCATTGCAGGCAGTGGAATAGGTCGATTTGCCATCAGCCACCCGGCCCAGCGTGTTCCAAAGGCGATTTTGAAGATTCGGGAAGAAAAATTCATAATTCCAGCGACTCCTGTGCGGCGGAAATGTGCCGATGATCAGCTTGGTGGGCCGGCCCTCCACGAAGGGCGGGATGGGCATCGTTTCCCGTTGGGCATTGGAATCCGTTGACTGATTCATCCTTCAAAAGCCATCATTTCAGCTGTCTTGACCATGGTTTGCATCTCTCCTTGGGTGTGCGCCGCATGCCTGCGCTCCTGAAGACTCTTTGTCCCAAAATGCCGCCTTGGATTTCCACACATCCAACAGGAACAGGGCGTCGCGGTATGCAAAACCCTCCCCAATGCCTTGGGTGCAAGCATCATTCCCCAGCGACGTTTGCGGTTCTTTTTCAGGCGCTTTGCGTGGTGCCTTCGCAGGGCTCTTTTTATCGATTCCATGCCCGATTCTCAGCGCGTCATCTTCCGCCGATTCCGCTGATAATCCTCAAATACAAATTCGCCGAGGCCATTCAAGCCGCTGTAAAACGCGCGGCCATTGTTGATCTTGGTGAATTCCTGCACGAATTGTTGCAGCCACTCGTCCTTGGCGATCATGAAGGTCGTGATCGGAATTTTGAGTTTGCGGCATTGCGCGGCGAGATTCAGGGTTTTGTTGAGGATTTTGCGGTCAAGGCCCCAGGAATTTTTGTAGTATTTGATGCCTTCCTTGATGCAGGTGGGCTTGCCGTCGGTGATCATGAAGATCTGCTTGTTGCTCGTCTTGCGACGGCGCAGCAGGTCCATGGCGAGCTCCAGGCCGGCGACGGTATTGGTGTGGTAGGGACCGACTTGCAGATAAGGTAAGTCCTTGATTTCGATCTGCCAAGCGTCGTTTCCGAAGACGATGATGTCGAGCGTATCCTTGGGGTAGCGCGTGGTGATGAGTTCGGCGAGGGCCATCGCGGTCTTCTTGGCGGGCGTGATGCGGTCCTCGCCATAGAGGATCATCGAGTGGCTGATGTCGATCATGAGTACCGTCGAGCAAGCGGTGGTGAATTCCTGTTCGTGGATTTCCAAATCATTCTCCGTGAGGCGATTGGAATCCATCCCGTGGTTGATCTGAGCGTTGCGGATGGAATCGGTCATGGCGATCTGCTCCAGGCGGTCCCCAAATTCATAGGGCCGATGGTCGGCGCTCGTCTCCTCCCCTAGCCCACCTTTGGTCGTGCGGTGGCCGCCGCGACGCGCCTTTTTGAGTTTCCCAAAAATCTCCTCGAGCGACCGCTGCCGAATCGTCTGCTCCGACTTGCCGGTCAGGCTCACATTGCCTTCCTCGTCTTCCCGAATGTAGCCCTGGGCGCGCATGTCGTCGATGAAATCGCCCATGCCGTAGTCGTCGGTGGTGAGGTTGTACTTGCGATCGAGCTGATTCATCCAGTTCATCGCCTCGTTGATGTCGCCGCTCGTGTGGATCATGAGCTGCATAAAGATGTCTTTGAGCCGCTCAAAGGTGGTCTTGGAGCTCTCAGGGGGGACGAATTCAGCGAAACGGTAACCAATCATTGGAGCAGAATTTACAGAATTAGCAGAATTTACGGAATTTTTTGAATTAGTGGGTAGACCTAGCAGAATTTTCAGAATTAGCAGAATTTACGGAATTTTTGAATTA
>JANMIM010000808.1:0-1485 GCA_031375795.1 Bacteroidota bacterium | reverse complement strand
ATCAGTTTACCATAGGTGGCCTTGAAGGGCTTCCGTCCACCATCCCACGCTGACTTCGGTATTGTCGCTGTTTGAGCCATTTTTATTAAGCGATTGAGTTAATACTTTTCAATTTAGACCAATGGATCGCCCTGGTTGAGGAGCAAAAATATAAATAAATACAACCAAAGCAATCCCAAAAAGTGCCAGAAAGTGGCCGCGTTTTCCAAGGAAATCAAGTTGCCAGGGCGATACCTGTTCAGCATGAGCTTCCCGTAGACGACGCCGAGGTAAACCAAGCCGGCCACAATGTGGATGCCATGCAGGCATGTGAGCACGTAGAGGTAATTGCCGGAATTGCTGCCGCCTCCGCCAAATACCACGCCCTCCTCAGACAAGACCGACCATGCAACCACTTGGCCTGCCAGGAAAATCAATCCCAGGGCCATCGTGAGGCTGTAGCCGATCTTGGCACGCTTGAAGTCCCCTCTACGGGCACCCCAGAGGCCGATCTGCAACATCACGCTCGCCACGATCAAGATCGCGGTGTTCAGCCAAAGAACTGCGGGCATCGAGAAATAATGCCACATATCCTTGTCACTCTCGATCCCCTTGCTCACAATGTATGCGCTCGTGAGCGCCCCAAAGAGCAATATGATCGACACGATGAACAACCAAAGGTTGAACTTCGCTGGATGAATGATATACTTCCTTTCGTTCGCTTCCACTGCCGTTCCGCTCATATCCATTAGAACTTATCGATCAACATGGCTATCTGCACCACGGGCAGATAGATAAAAGACCCAAACATCAGGCGGCTTGCCGACTTGACATCGCCCGATTTCAGGAGCTTGAATGCTTGCGCGCTGAAGCCCAAGCCAGCCACCATCATCACCACCATCGTGATCCAACCCGTCATCCCAAAGGAATAGGGCAATACGCTCACGGGCACCAACAACAAAGTGTAGACCAGGATGATGCTTGCGGTGAATGCACTGCGACCCGCATCGGCAGGCAACATCCTGAAGCCTGCCTTGCGGTAGTCTTCCTCCAGCACCCAGGCAATCGCCCAGAAGTGTGGAAACTGCCAGAGAAACTGGATCAGAAACAAGATCCACGCATTCACGCTCAAAGAACCCGTCGCGGCCGCCCATCCGATGAGGAGGGGCATAGCACCCGGAAATGCGCCCACCAGCACCGCAATCGAATTGATGCGCTTGAGGGGCGTGTAGACAAATGCGTACAACAGCAAGGCGATGATGCCCAGCAATGCAGCCACCATGCCTTCAAACATCACGCCCAAAAGGGTGATGCCGCCGACGGCACAGACCAAGGCAAACACGATCGCCTCGATCGGGCTGATGACTTTCTTGACCATCGGGCGATTTTGTGTGCGGGTCATCAGCTTGTCGTATTCAGCCTCGATCACCTGATTGAGGGTATTGCTAGCCCCAGTGATCAAAAAACCAGCCACACCGAGCATCAGCACGGTCATCCAATCAAAGC
>JANMIM010000317.1:0-7412 GCA_031375795.1 Bacteroidota bacterium | reverse complement strand
TCGATGGTCGCGGGGTCATGAACCTGCTCAACGAGGTTTTTTCCTTGTTCTTGGAAATCGGGCGGGATCATGGAATGCAAATGGGTGTGGAGTGCATGGATAAGGGCAAATTCAGGCTGGAAATCGAGACACCTGCCGATTTGCGCCATCAACTATGGACGATGGAGCGCTACGCCTTCCTCTACAATCCTTTATTTTTCCTCGTCCTGCGCTCATTTTCTAAACGCCTGAAGGTGCAATACCTTGGTCGCGAATATTGTTTTTCCCCTTTCCACGAAATCACGCCCTGGAAATCTGTCGACGACCGTGGCATGGGGTGGATGGCGCTGGATTTCGAACTGGACGAGTCGGTCTTGAAGCTGGACAATTTCGACAACGCGCTGCTGCGGAGGCGCCTGCGCATCCTCGCGATGCTGCATCCAAACGTGGAGATGATTTTCCGGGCTTCTCCAGATCAGCAGCAGGAGCATTTTCATTTTCCCGACGGCCTCATCCACTTGTACCGAGAAGCCAAGGCCCAGCTGGGCATCGAGACGCTTGCAGACTTTCACTTCCAGGGGAGCTTCGATGGGTACGGGTATCAAATGTCGTTTGGACTATTGGCCGGGCGGCCCGATAAACCCGCCATCATCAGCTACGCCAATACGCTGGAGACCATTTTGCATGGCTCATTGGTCGACGGCATCCTGCGAGGTCTGCGACGCGCGATCCATTCCCAGGCAGGCGACCTGCTCGGTGCCAAGATTCCCCTGAACCGCCTGCGCGACCGCATTCTCGTGGTGGCGGCCACCGTAGGCAAGGATTTTGAATTTCACCACCCCACACGCAACAAGCTCCATGCCCCTGCCGTCGAGAAGGGCGCCGCAAGGCTCGCCGACCGTCTCGTGCGGGAGACCTGCCTGCGCGACCCCAGCTTGATTTTGCGGTGGAGGGAATGCTGGCAGGATCAAATGCCCCTTTGACAGCCGCAAAATTCTCGTAAATTACGTTCCGAGCCCTCATTTCCCGGGCTGCACATCCAGATGAAAAAAATCGATCAACTTGTATTCCCCAAGAACCTCGCCCAAATCCTGGAAACCGACGGCATTTGGAGCGACGACACATTTGACCCCATCACGGTGACTGTCGTGGAGGCCGAATACAACGGGGACGAAATCACGAGCTACCAACTGGAAATCACGGCGGGTGGCGATTTTGAGGCCATCGAGGCAGTGATGGAGGCCAACGGCATGGAGTCCAGCGGCCTTGACTGGGAAGACTTGATCAGGGAGTACATTCACCGCATCGACTCGGTCTTGGAAAACAAGATCATGGGCGACTCCGAAGGGGCCACCTGCGTGCTTTGGGTACGCGACGAGTCGAGCTTCAGGAAAATACTGGGCCATGTGCTGGACATGACCGGCGACATCGTGGCCGTGAAGCGGCTGTTTTAGTGATTGCATGTAGGTACTGTTATTGCACAGAGGATCAGTACGATACCCCCTTCAAGACCGTTGCATCCTCTCCCAATGCGCCGAAATTCCTGCAATCAAAGCGACAATTCAGCACTTCCTTTTCACCATTTGTAAAGAAGATTGCTGGAATAATGCGTCCAAATGACTAACTTCAATCGATGAAAGGCTCCTAGCGCCCGACACACTTGCACTTGAGAAGGAATTGTTCATGCTGAAAATCGACCAACTGAAGTTTCCCCCAAAACTGAGGGCGATCATTGCCGATGAAGGCAACTATGAAGACGACTCGTTTGCGCCGCTGCTCATCGTGGTCTCTGAACTCGGCCACAAGGGGCGCACGGTCATCGGTTACCAGCTCAATTTGAAGGCTGGGCAGCATTATGAGGACATCGAGGACCTCATGTATGACGCTGGCATCGCCATCGACGGCCACGGATGGGAGATTTTGTTGCGCAGATACCTCAAGTCTGCCGACCCTGCGCTGGAGAAAACAATCGAAGGTGACACAGAAGGTATAAATTGTGTGCTCTGGGCAGACAAGGAAGAATCCTTTCGCAAATTGCTGACCGCGGTACTCCATTTTCTCGCGGATCCTTCCTTGGCCGCAAGCGTGCTCAAATCTTGACCTATGGGACCCTTGGCGATGCTTGCAAATCGAGGCATTCCATTTCGTCTGAGAGGGAAGATATGCCTGTTTTTGTTGGTTGGCACCTTCGTGTGGCTTGCCGGGACAGGCTGTGGACGCCGCGCTGCCACCGAGAAAGCCATCATGGACGCGCTGGAAAAGGCCGATTCCGAGCGCGAAACAGCTGAGCGCCCCCAAGACCTTGCACTCTGCCGGCTGCTGGAAGACTTTGATGCCGACAGTATGCCGGTCATTGAGCGACTTCTGACCGATCAAAAGGCAGATCCCAATTGCTTTTGCACCATTGTCACCTTCCATGAACACAACCGCTTGCTCAACAAGATTCCCATTGTGGAGCGATATGCCTCAGACGGCGTGGATCTTGCGGACCTTACAGATCCCGTGCACATGGCCCTGTCGATGGCAGAATGGCCGTTGCTCGAACTGCTCCAAAAGCATGGTGCAAACCTGAATGGTGCCCCAGGGCATGAACCCGCGCTCAATGAAGCGATCGACGAGGACGATTTCAAAATCGTGGAAAAACTCCTTGCTATGGGTGCAGACCCGAAACTGGCGAGCCTTGAGGCTGTCAAGAGCAAGAAAATGGCCGAGAAACTGCTCAAGCTGGGTTGCCCTGCCGCATCGGTCGGTTTGAAAGGAGCGTTCCGGAGGAGGGACATCAAACTAGTGGATTATCTGCTCAGCCAAAATCCAAAACCCGTGGGCACGCTGGACGCAACAAAACCCCAAGACACCGACGACGAATTGATCCGGATGCTGCAGCATTTGCTCGACCAGGACGATCGGCCAGAAATCGAGATTCAATGGAACGCCAACAGTTTTGCCGACGAATTGGTGGAGCTGGGTGCCTGCGAGCTTTTTGGTCGGATGGTGGATCGTGGACTGGAGGTCAACAACTACACGGGCGCTGTGCCCTACATGAACGATGCCATTTTCAGGGACGACTCGGCGATGGTCAGTTGCCTGATGCGCTACAAGGCAAACACCGACGAAAAGGGCTTCAATGCCATGGAAAAAGCCATATTCTTCCATGCCGAACGCTGTGCGCAACTGCTTCAGCAACGAGGCGTCAAGGTCAAGGATGGCGACAACCTCGCTTATGCCCGAGAATTTGGTGCAAATGAGGAGATCATCGTCATCTTGAGCAAGTGATTCCTTAGGCAATTCCCACCAATTATTGCTGTAGTTTTCCCGGCTTCACCAGATCCTTCACCTGCGCTTGCGTGCGCATGAGGCGTGGAATCGACTCGTGCTGCACGTAGGGATTCTCAGGATGGTTGGGCACATAGTCCTGATGGTATTCCTCGGCATCCCAGAACTTTTCAAAGGCGATGACCTCCACGGCGGGGCCGCGTTTGTTCACGGTGCCGGCCGGCGTGAGGTTTTGGAGCGCCTTCTCCGCAGCTGCTTTTTCAGTTGCATTGCGGTAAAAGATGATCGAGCGGTATTGCGTGCCGCGGTCAGGGCCTTGACCGTTGACTTGGTAGGGGTCGATGGACGCGAGGTAGACCTTGAGCAAGGTGGGGAAACTCACGACCGAGGAGTCATAAAACACCTCGATGGCCTCGGCATGGCCTGTGCTACCGCCGCCGACCTCCTCATAGGTCGGGTTTTGAGACGGTCCGCCGGAATAGCCCGACACGACCTCTTCGACGCCTTTGATGCTCTCAAAAATCGCCTCCTCGCACCAAAAACAGCCACCGGCGAAGGTCGCGTGGTGCATTTTTTCCAATTCGGCGCGGGATTTCTTGGGGCCGGACTGCTCGGTTTTGGTGGTGCCGCTGCCACCAGCAGGTGTGCAGGCGTGGACGAAGGTGAGCGAGGCCGCCAGGGCCAATACGGGAAACATGATTTTCATCGGAGTCGCGTATTTGGATTTGACAAAATGCAAGGCCACACCGTCCATGCAGTACCGCAGGCCAGTGGGTTTAGGGCCATCGTCGAACACGTGGCCGAGGTGCGCGTCGCAGCGCGCGCAGGACATCTCGTCGCGCGACATGCCGTGGGAGTCGTCGGTGGAGACTGCGACGCTCTTGGCGGCGTAGGGTTTCCAATAGCTCGGCCATCCGGTGCCCGAGTGAAACTTGGTTTCGCTGGTAAACAGGGGGTTGGCGCAGCAGGTGCAATAGTACATCCCCTTGTCTTCGAGCTCGTAGAGCGGGCTGCTGAAGGCGTATTCGGTCCCTTGGTTGCGGCAAATTTCAAATTCCTCGGCGGTGAGGATCTTGCGCCATTCATCTTCTGACTTCTGGACTTTCTCGGTCCAAGTGGTGTCGGCGGGATCAAATTTGAGCCCACGGTCAATCGTAGCGGTGGGTGCTGTGCTCGCTGTGTTGCCGCTCGGGGCGGTACGCGGCGTGCAAGCTGCCAAGAAGCCCGCTATCAGCAGGCCAAATGCAAGTTGATACATATAATTGGATGACATATTGGGATATAAACGGATGTGGTAGGCTTTTGGTTCACGAGGGGGGAATTTTTTGCACTGCCTGGAATTCCACTTGGCAGGAGATTTGGAATGCTTGAATCTGATGAACCATCTTGCGCGGCATTGGCGGCCGGGCCCGGGAATCCATTTTTGGGATGGACATTTTGCCCCCTGCGTCGTAGCTTGCATTCACAATACGCCGAGGCATGAACGTTCGTCGCATACACTATTTCACCGGGATTGGGCTTTGCCTATTTATCGGGATGCACTTGTTCAATCACGTGTGGGGAATACGGGGCATCGAGGCGCATATTTCCATGATGGAAAACTTACGCCTCTTCTACCGCAATATTCTTGTGGAAGTTTTGCTTTTGGGTGCAGCCTTCATGCAGGCAATCTCCGGTATTTTGCTGGCGCGCAAGCTACGTGGCACACCCAAAACCCGCTGGGACAAGCTTCATATTTGGTCAGGCTATTACCTCGCCTACTTCCTTGTCTTTCATAGCGGTGCGGTGCTAGTAGGGCGCAATTTCTTGCACCTGGACACCAATTATTATTTCGGTGTGGCGGGGATCAATTCCTTCCCCACTTGTCTGTTTTTTATCCCCTATTACATCCTTGCGGTGATGTCTGTGACAGGGCATATTGCGGCGATTCACCGCAAAAAAATGGAGCGCAATATTCTGGGGCTTACCCCCCATCGCCAATCGGTCGTGATCTTGCTGCTGGGCGTCGTGCTCACCTTTTTTGTATTTTGGGGATTGACGCAAGGTTTCCAAGGTGTGACCGTGCCGCAGCCTTATGAAATATTGCAAGGGAAATGAGTTTTTTATTTCTCCCATTCGCCCTCAATTCATCCAAAAGCCAACCATTTGCCTAAGACATGAATCCTGAAAAACCCAGCCCAGCCCCAGAAGCGGCTCCATCGCCAAAGATATCGACCCGGGAGAAGATCCTGTTTCTGATCGGCTTGGTGCTTCTCGTCTTTTGTGCAATGAATGTGATGATTGCCTTGGGTTTCCTGGAGCGGCACGGCAGCACGGCCCCCCCGCGATGGATGGGCACGGAATGGGTCTGGATCGTGAATGGTGCCTGCGGAATCATCGCCGTGGTGCTCATGCAGCCCCGCAAACCCTTTCGCATGGCCATCGTCGGGCTCGTGGCGGGGGCGGGGATCACAGGATTCAGCTACCTCTACCTTTTTTGGCGCACATCCATGATCAACTACGAAGTGATGGTCATGTTGATCGTGGGTGCATTGCCTGCCATCGCTGTCCACGGATTGTTGAACAAACTCTTGGATCGCAAGTAAGGCCGATTCACCCAAGGCCGCTGCGTGCTTCCGCACAATGAAGATGGCAGCCTTGGAAGGACATTTCGCCCCTTCAAGACTGCCATACAGCTTTGTTTTTCAACAATTTATACGTTCACGCCATGGGCGCGCAGCAAGGCGACCAAGCCGTCCTTGTAGCCCTGACCGACTGCCTTGAACTTCCATTCGCCCGCGCGGCGGTAGAGCTCGGCCACCACGATCGAGGTCTCGATCGAGAAGTCCTCGCTCAGGTCGTAGCGCATGATCTCCTGCCCATTGGCCTTGTCGACCAGGCGGATGTAGGCATTGCGCACCTGCCCAAATGTCTGCCGACGCTGCTCGGCCTCGTGAATGCTGACGGTGAAAATCACCTTTTCCACCTTTGACTCGATGCCAGCGAGGCTCACCAAGACCACCTCGTCGTCGCCATCGCCGTCGCCCGTGAGGTTGTCTCCCGTGTGCTCGACCGCGCCATCGGGCGATTTGAGGTTGTTGTAAAACACAAAGTGGCCGTCTGAAATCACCTTGCCGTTGGCGTCGGTGAGAAAGATCATCACGTCAAGGTCAAATGCCGCACCCGCAAAGCTTTGCGTGTCCCAACCGAGGCCGGCATGAATGTGGTTGATGCCAGGAGACTCTTGCGAGAGGCTTACATTCTGGCCTTTTTGAAGATTAATCGCCATTGTATTTGAATTTTGAAGTGTTTTTCAATTCTAAACGATGGCAAATTACGCAAAAACCGACGGTAAATGCCAATGCGGAAAGGACACGCTGTATTTGCACCAATGCTCCACGGCCAAGCCATCGGCAATGCATTTTGTAGGCCGGCTGCACAGCTCTGGGCATTGTCCATTTTCCATTCCCAGCATTGTCCATTGTCCATTTTCCATTCTCCATTCTCCATTCTCCATTCTCCATTCTCCATTCCCAGCATTCTCCATTCTCCATTCTCCATTATTAATTATCTTGCGCGATGATCAAGGAATTTCTCTTGGAAGCCGTCGTGGACAGCCTGGAGGCTGCCCTGGCAGCTGAGAAGGCGGGCGCCGATCGCCTGGAGCTGTGCAGCGGCTTGGAGTTGGGTGGGCTCACGCCCGGGAGCGGACTCATGCACGCGGTCTGCGACCGTGTGCGCATCCCTGTACATGTGCTCATCCGCACGCGCGGCGGCAATTTCGAATGCAGCCAAGCTGAGTTTGAGACGCTGCTGCTGGAGGCCGAGGCTGCCCGCGAGGCCGGTGCTGCGGGCATCGTGGCCGGCATCTTGCTTGCCGATGGACAGATCGACATCGTGCGCATGCGGTTGCTGGTCGAGGCTGCCTCGCCCTTGCCGGTGACCTTTCACCGCGCATTTGACCGCGTCGCCGACCGCGACCGCGCCGTGGCAGACTTGTTGGAGACGGGCTGCGACCGTCTCCTGAGCAGCGGCATGGCAGCCAATGCCTTTGAGGGTCGGCAGACCCTCGGTTGGCTGCGCGCGCAGGCCGAGGGCCGGCTCGTCGTGATGCCCGGCGGTGGTGTCACCGCCGCCAACGTCACCCAGATCGCAGAGGCCACCGGCGCCATCGAATTTCA
>JANMIM010000239.1:0-3097 GCA_031375795.1 Bacteroidota bacterium | reverse complement strand
AAGACGCACCACATTTTTGTCGACATCTGGGTAGGCTCTGGCAACGGTGCCGGACAATATCTGGAAACCCTGGAATTCACCTTGGATCCCAATTGGACATTTTCCCAATTTCCCTATGAGTTTCGCAGCTCGGGCGTGTATACCTTCAGGGTGTACAACGAGGACGAAGTCTGGATCACATCGGGTGCCCTGGAAGTGACCATGGAGTAGCAAGGCGGTTCAGTTTCGCTAGAATCCTCCAAAACTCAGTCTCAGCGCAATGTTTTCCTTGAACGTCGGCAAGGAATAGGCTCCGACGCGGTAATAGGCCCCCACACCGACCGAGCGGATCCAAGAGGAGACGACGTTGTCTTTCCTGGGCGCTGGCAGCAGCCGCGTCAGGGATAATCCGGGCTCCAAATACCAGTTCTTGGGTGCCTGGAGAGGAGCAGAGGTATGCAGATTTCGCCCCTCTGCATACAGCATCCCCCACGCTGCCGCCATCGAGAAGTTGAGTTGCGGCTGTATGCGTGGCCCGATCTTGAGCCATCGCAGCTTGGGACTCACGTACACAAAGCCCTCTGCAAACACATCGGCCGCAAACTCGTCGTAGCGCATCGTGTTGAATGCACCTGTGAGGTCGGCGAAGTTGCGCTTGGCGTAGTTGCTGCGGTACACGCGCATGCGAGAGCGGGGCAGGGAGCGGTCATTCCAGCCCGCATGCAAGATCACCGAGCCCTTGCCACCCCTGAAAGCCGAGAATTTGTGGCTCAGGCTCAATGCCGCGGCGTTGTAGGCGTAATCACCCCATTGATTTTCAAAACCTCGCGTGTAGCGCAGGTGCAAAACCGGTGCCTTGTTGCTGGAGAGGATGCGCCGACCGCTATTTTGGATGTAGCGTGCGCCCGGCGCCCACCGCAGCACGATTTCTGCCTCGGCAAATTTGAATTGGCCGGTGTCTGCATAAGTGTAGTCGTAGGCGGGCGTCACCGACTCGCTGCGCAGTGTCGTGCGAAGGCCCAGGTCGCTGGGCAGGCGGGTGCCCAGCCAGACCTCCTTGTTTTCCACGTATTCCATGTCGGTGAGGTACCACCGGCGGAGGCCATACTTGCGGTAGATGTCTTGGTGCAACTGCCGCTCGGGCCGCAGGCCCAGCCTGCGAAATCCACTCTCGACCAAGTCTTGGGTGTAGCCGATGCCTGCATAGAGGCGGTCGTCCTTGAAAGGGGTGAGTTGGAATTGTGCCCCGTACTTGGCCTCGCGGTCACGGATACCCCAACCAATGAAACCGCCGATGCTGAAGCGGCGGCTCATCTGCTCATTGGTCACCAGCCCGATGCCGCCACGCCATCGCTCCACGCGATTTTGGTTGGAGATGCGGTCCAGCAAGATGTCGACCACGCCCACGCCCAACCGAACGTCGCTCAGTTTCCAGGCTTGGTCCACGACCTTGGAGAGGCCCACCTTGCGGCCGATGCTGTCGAGTTTGCGGTAACTCGTTGCGTCCATGTGGCTGAGTGGGATGGAGCGCCTCGCCTGCAAGAGGCTGTCCTCCACACCCGCCTGCTCGGCGACGACCAGTTCGTCCTCGGGCCTGAAGTGCGTCTTGGCTGAATCGCCCAGCACGTGGTTGCGCATGGAGGAATAGCCGCTGAAATGAAACCGAAACGGATCGCCGCCCGAGAGCGGCTTGGTATCGAGCTCGGTGTAGAGTTCCGAGGGCACCCAGGTGCCGCTCGGCAATTGGGTGTAGACTTGCTTGATTTCGCCAGATTGAATGAGGATGCCGCCTTCGTTCACGACCAGTTTTACATCCACCGTGAGCAGGGACCAGTCGCTGCTGTGGATGCGCAAATTACCCTCAAACCCATCGAAATGATCATGAAGCGGCGCAAAATCGATGGTGAAGATGCTGTCTTCGCCGTCCAGCAGCGTGTCCCGCAAGCTGAATGAATATTGGTTCAGGCCAGGCGGGGAGACGGGGCTCAAGAACTTCTGCCCAAAGACCCCGATGTAGTTGCTGTAAAAGCTCAGGTCTTGCAAGTCGCTGGCCGTGAAGGGGATCACCTTGCCGGGATAGCCTGCCAACCTGGCCGAGACGATCTGTTCCTGCACCTTGCCCGGCCTCACCTGCACCCGGTGCGTGACGGTTTCGGATAGGAACAGGTGAAACTTGAGGCGCAATGAGTCGGCCATCGACCGCGGATACAGCGGTGTCCCGTACAATTTGTTATAGGTGTCAAAGCTGAAATGCGAAAAATTGAGGGGATCGTTTTCCTGTCGGTTTTCCACCGCCAGCCGCATGATGCGCAGCGCCGGATTTTCCCTGGGTTGGATCACCACGTCACCCAGGCACACGCCCCCCGGCTTCAATGAAATGCTCAGGCGCTGTGAGGCATGGACGGCCACGGTTTGCGAGACATATCCCAGCAGACTGATGCGCAAGGAGTCCTGTGGTGCGGCGGTGGGCAGGCTGAAGTGCCCATCCAAACCTGAAAAACAGCCATTTTTCGTTCCCAGGCTCAGGATGTAGGCAAATGCCAGCGAGTCGCCCGACTCCGCATCGCGCACGATGCCGCTCACCTGCCCAATCGCCGAACTTGCCCATAGGCAAATCCCGATGAAGGCAAGCAGAGCTTTGGGATGAAAACGATGACGCATGCCTCACGAAGATACGGCTTTCCCTGCCAATCGGCTACAGCAGGTGAAGGAATTGCACGGTTCGTCGGCCCCCTGCGTTGTTGCGGGGTGGCCCGACAGACGTGTCCAAAATTCGTCCTACACCCGTTGAAAACTTTCACCGATTCCCTTACCTGAAATTCCAGTAACTTCGCGCTCAGAATCTAATGCAAAAGCATGCGCGACCCGATTTTTGACATCATAGAGAAGGAATTTCACCGCCAAAAAGAAGGCGTGGAATTGATCGCCTCCGAAAATTTTGTATCCCAGGCCGTATTGGAAGCCATGGGATCCTGTCTCACCAACAAATATGCAGAGGGCCTGCCCGGCAAGCGCTACTATGGCGGCTGCCATTTTGTGGACGAGGCCGAGAACCTGGCGCGCGACCGCGTGAAGGCACTTTTTGGTGCCGAATGGTGCAACGTGCAGCCCCACTCCG